>JAAFHC010000081.1 GCA_010906935.1 Gelidibacter sp. | reverse complement strand
TATTCTAATATACTGAAAATCAATGCTTTAACCTAATATTTTAACATTTAATTTGTTGTTTTTCAATGAATTATATTTTTTGTCATGTACTAAATTCTTAAATATAAAAATCACTAACATCAGAACTTTTTTCAAAGGGAATTTGATATAGAAGTTTGGTGTATCAAAGTTGAATTAGCTAGATAGAAATAAATTATTATATTTGTGGCTGATGCAAAAACACATTCAAATAAAATCTTTGTTTTTTCTGGGCATATTTAGCCTGTTGCTTTTGCATCAGGTTGCACCACATTGGCATTCCCAACACGAAGTTGATCACACACATATAGCTATTGCGCATAGTGATAATCATAAGCATCACCATGATACCCCAAAAAATGAAAACTCTAAAAAGGGTTTTTTAGCGTTTTTCTTAGATGTACACGTTCATTCAGTAATAGTCGATGAAATAGTGCTAAGGCATCAAGGAAATGTAAAAAAACACCATGTTCAAAAGAATTTAAAAATACCTTTTCAACTTCATGATAACTTATTTGTAAACTATAATGAAGTTGAAAGGGTTGCAGTTTATGACCCTCCTAACAACTATTTTAATTATTTTCTTTTATCCCTCACTTCACGAGGTCCACCAACTTTAGGTTAATCTTACAGGAATAACTTATGCTGTCATATCTAAATATGCGGTAATATTCCTCATTAAAAATTCAGATTAAACCTAAAATCACATACAATGAATAAAACAATCGTATTCGTTATTTTCGGATGCCTATATTTTATTAATGGTTTTTCACAAACCAAAAGTATCGATGAACTACTTAATGAAATAGAACAGAATAATACAGAGCTAAAAGGCTACCAGTCTTTTATTGAAAGTCGTCGACTTGAAAATAAAAGTGATAACAATTTGCCAGATCCTGAACTCTCGGGCTACTATTTGCCATATGGAGATAACATATCGGAAACATACTTAGAGTATCAAATTTCGCAATCTTTTGAATTTCCTTCAGTATATGCAGTACGCGGAAAGTGGAATGATTCAAAAGCGCAACAACTTCAAACAACTTATGCGAAAAAAAGGCAAGAGCTTTTGCTTAATGCAAAAACACTTCTTATAGAGTTAGCTTTCCTTCAAAAACAAAAGCATATTGAAAATGAAAGAAGAACCCAAAACAAACAGGTTTTCGACCAAATTCAAGAGTTATTTAATAAGGAGCAAGTAGGGATTTTAGATTTGAACAAAGCAAAAATTGCTTGGATTCAAGAGCAATTTGTAGTTGAGCAGATTAAAAGCGATATCCAAATTCTTGATGCTAAACTTGAAACTCTAAATGGAGGAAAAACAATAGAAGTGCTTACATCCGAAATTATATTACCCATTGAAATTGAAACAGTAGAAAATCTTTGGCAAGAAAAATTAGCAAAAGAGCCTTCATTGCAGGAATTAAAGGCGAATGAGGCGGCTTCATTTCAAAAAGTAAAATTGGAGAAAAATATGATTTTACCCAATGTAGCTTTAGGATATAATTATCAAGGTATAAGTGGTAATAATAATTCAGGTTTTTATGGAGGTATTTCCATTCCATTATGGCATAGTAAAAACAAAGTAAAAGCTGCTCAAGCAAATTATGAGTATCAGCAATCCAATACTGAAGTAATGACTGCAATTCTTTACACACAATTTCAAGAAACCTATAATCGCTATCAATTGATGCTCGAAAAATATAATGAGTATCAACTTACGATGACAGGATTAAATAGTGAAAAATTGCTATTTAAAGCTTATATGTTGGGCGAGTATTCATTTATGGATTACTATGTAGAGCTTCAGTTTTACCGAAATGCATCAGATAAAATGCTGCAAATGGAAAAAGAATTACAACTACTTCAGGCACAATTATTAAAACATCAATTATAACATTTAAAACAGAAACAGATGAAAATTTCAAAATTATTATTCGCAATAGCAATAGTTTCAATCTTTACGATGACTTCTTGTAAAGACACAAAATCAAATTCGGAAACAACTGAAGAGCACGGTCACGAACACGACGCTGATGGAAATCATATGAACGATGAAACCGTTGAACAAGAAGAATTTACGGTTGAAAAAGATTCTTTACAAATTAAAGAAGAATCACATACCCACGATAGTGGTCATAATCACCAAAGTCATTAAAAATAAAGAGAGATAAAAGATGAAATATATAATTATAGTGCTTGCCTTTTTGGCAATGTCTTGTAATAACAAGGCAGAAGATGCACACGCACATAACCCTGATGGTAGTCACGCTGGTGAAGAAATTCCACGTTTAGACCATACTATTTGGACCAACAAAACTGAATTATTCGTAGAATTCCCTGCCTTAATAGTGGGTAAACCAAGTCGCTTCGCAGCTCATTTTACGGTATTAGATAAACATCAAGCTGTTAAGGAAGGTTCCATAACTGTAAGTTTGATAAAAGATGGTAAAGGCATACGAAATACCGTTGATACACCTTCATCACCAGGGATATTTTCGCCCACAATTCAACCTAAAGAAGCAGGGACTTACCAACTTGTTTTTGAATTAAAAACACCTGAATATTCCGATACAATAACGATTGATGAAGTTACTGTTTATGCCAATACTGAAGATATTGTAAAAGCGTTAGGTATTGCCGAAGAAGATGAAGGTATTTCATTTTTGAAAGAACAAGCTTGGAAAATCGATTTTCAAACCGCACCAGTGATTACAGGAAAAATTTACGATGTCATTAACACTTCTGGTGTATGGCTTCCTTCAGCAGGTTCTGTAAAATCATTAGTCGCAAAATCTAATGGCGTAGTTGATTTTGCAATAAGTAATCTTACTGAAGGTACATCAGTAAAACAAGGTCAGTTATTAATGAATTTAAGCAGTCAAGGTTTGGCATCCAATAATTTAAGTACTGAAATTGCCAATGCAAAGGCAAATTTTGAACAGTCAAAAGCAGCTTACGAACGTAAAAAGCAATTGTACGAATCCAAAATTATTTCTAAAGCTGAATTTGAAAAGGTGGAAAGCAACTACTCAATTGCAAAATCTAATTATCAAACCTTGTCTTCGGGAGTTTCAGGAGGAAGCAAACAAATTCGTGCACCTTTTAATGGCTTCATTAAATCCATTAATGTTTCTAATGGCGATTATGTAGAACAAGGAGTTGCATTGGTAGTTATTGGAACAAATCAATCCAAAGTATTAAAAACGCAAATAGCACCAAATTACGGACTAACAATGGAAAATGTGCAAGGAATTTGGTATCAAACTAAAGACGGACAATGGGCGAACGTAACAGATGCAAAAGGCTCAATCCTATCAGTAGGCAAGGATGTGGATAGAGAAAAACCATTGATTTCAGTTTTTGCACAAGTAAATGCAGCTGTAAATATGACAGAAGGAAGTTTAACACAAGTGCAAATTGCTATGGGAAATGCTATTCAAAAAACAATGATTCCTGTTAATGCTTTATTGGAAGATTATGGTAGTTATTCAGTAATGGTTCAGCTTTCGGGTGAAAGTTTTGAAAGGCGTCCTGTGAAAATTGGAAAACGAAATGGCGAAAATGTAGAAATACTCCAAGGATTAGAAGTGGGCGAAGTTGTAGTCACAACCGGAGCTTACCAAGTTAAAATGGCTTCAATGTCGGGTTCAACACCTGCACACGGTCATGAACATTAATGGAATTTTGAATTATAAATTTTGAATGATGAAAAGCGAAAAAGACAATATCATTTTAAATAAGTCCTTTGAATTTGCATTGCAAATTATTGAGCTTTATAAACAAATGAAAGTCCAAAATGAATATGTACTTTCCAGACAGCTATTAAGAAGTGGGACAAGTATTGGGGCTAATGTGGAAGAAGCGACTGCAGCTATTTCCAAAAAAGATTTTACAGCCAAAATGTCTATTTCATCAAAAGAAGCAAGAGAAACAAGGTATTGGTTGAAGTTGATTGATAAAAGCAATCTCGTTAATGTGAATGTAAAACCACATCTAAACGAAGTTGAACAACTCATAAATATACTTACCGCAATTGTCAAAACTTCTCAAAATAAATAATTTAACATTTAAAATTCAACACTTAAAATTTCTTATATGTTAAACAAAATATTATCAATTTCACTTCAAAATAGATTACTCATTCTATTGGGAGCAGTTGCGTTGAGTATGTTGGGTGTGTACTACGCCCGAACAATGAACGTAGATGTATTCCCAGATCTTACAGCGCCTACAGTAACCATTCTTACTGAAGCGCACGGAATGGAATCTGAAGAAGTAGAAAAATTAGTCACTTATCAACTGGAAACAGCCTTAAACGGCTCACCAAATGTGCGAAGAATACGTTCTTCATCTGCAGCTGGAATTTCTATTGTTTGGGTAGAATTTGAATGGGGAACCGATATTTATCGGGCACGTCAAATTGTAAATGAACGCATTCCAATGGTTCGGGAAAATTTACCCGAAGGTATTGGAGCACCAACTATGGCACCTATTTCATCCATTATGGGAGAAATAATGCTCTTGGGCGTAACGTCCGATAGCTTGTCACCAATGGAATTAAGAACCTTGTCCGATTGGACAATTAGACCCCGTATAAAAGCCATTGGTGGTATTGCCAATGTAGTAGTTATTGGTGGCGATTATAAACAATACCAAGTATTTGCCAATCCTGAAAAGATGAAACATTACAATGTAAGTCTTGCTGAATTGGTAGAGCACGTTAAGGAAGCCAATGTAAATGCACCTGGTGGTATTATCAATCAATATGGTAATGAGTATATTATTAAAGGAAGTGGTAGAGCGTATGCTATAGAGGATTTACAAGATGCGGTCTTGAAACAAGTGAATGGACAAACCATTAAAATTAAAGATGTAGCAACGGTTCAAATTGGAGCTTCCGATAAAATTGGAGATGGTTCATTAAATGCAAATCCTGCGGTTATTTTAACGATTTCAAAACAACCCGATGTTAACACATTGGAATTAACAGACCGATTGGATGAAGCTATTGCCGATTTAGAAAAAACATTGCCAAAGGGTGTCAACATCAAAAATCATATATTTAGACAATCCGATTTTATTGAGGCTTCTATCAATAATTTGAACCAAACTTTGTTAGAAGGTGCCTTTTTTGTAATGATAATCTTATTCATCTTTTTAATGAATTGGAGAACTACACTTATTTCATTATTGGCAATTCCAATTTCGTTATTGGTTTCAATCATCATCTTAAAATGGTTGGGTTATACCATTAATACAATGAGTTTAGGCGGTATGGCAATCGCTATTGGCGCATTGGTTGATGATGCCATTATTGATGTAGAGAATGTGTATAAACGCTTACGTGAAAACATTAGAAAGCCTAAAGAGGAACGCGAATCTACCTTAACAGTGGTGCGTGATGCTTCGGTAGAAATACGAAGTTCTATCATTATTGCCACATTGATTATCATCGTGTCTTTTATTCCACTGTTCTTTTTAAGCGGTATGGAAGGGCGTTTGCTAAAACCATTAGGAATAGCATTTGTAACTTCGGTATTAACATCATTAATTGTTGCAGTAACGGTAACGCCAATATTGTGTTCCTACTTATTGAATGATGAAAAGCTATTAACCAAAAGAGCTGAAGGTACAAAAGTAGAACGTTGGTTGCAAAAACACTATGGTAATATATTACAACGTGCAGTGAAAATTCCTAAAACCGTTATTGGTGTAACGGTCGTCGCATTTATCATAAGCATTTTCGTTTTAACACAATTAGGAAGAAGCTTTTTACCCGAATTTAATGAAGGTTCTTTGGTAATTAGTGTTGTTGGTCCACCGGGAATGTCTTTAGAAGAAAGCAACAAAACAGGAAAATTAATAGAACATATTTTATTGGATTTACCAGAAGTGGAAGTTGTTACCCGAAGACAAGGTCGTGCCGAATTGGATGAACACGCACAAGGTGTAAATGCAGCAGAAATAGATGTGCCATTTATTTTGAAGGACAAAACCAAAGAAGAATTTTTTGAAGAAGTTCGAAGCAAATTAAGTATCGCTCCAGGAGTAAATATTACATTAGGGCAACCTATTGCACACCGAATAGACCATATGCTTTCTGGAACACGTGCCAATATCGCCATTAAAATATTTGGTTCAGATTTACAGCGTTTGTTTGAAGTTGGTAAAAGTGTGGAGCAGAACATTAAAGATATTGATGGATTAGTCGATGTTGCAGTAGACCAACAAATTGAAGTGCCACAAATTCGTATCAATCCAAAACGCCAAATTTTATCGGCTTATGGAATGACTGTTGGTAATTTAATGGAGCAAGTAGATATTGCTTTTGCAGGTGAAGAAGTAGGCGAAATTTATGAAGGTCAGCAGTATTTTGATTTGGTAGTACGCTACGAAAAACCTTTTCGGGATGATATTGAAAACATCACTAATACTTTAATTAGTCTTCCAAATGGTGGCCAAACTACATTAGGTGAACTGGCAACAATAGCATCGGTAAGTAGTCCAAACACCATTAATCGTGAAGATGTACAGCGTAAAATAGTTGTGGCGGCCAATGTACAAGGGAGAGATATACATAGCGCAGTAAACGAAATAAAAGAAGTTGTTGCAAAAAATGTAACAATGCCTGAAGGATATCGTGTACAATATGGCGGTCAGTTTGAAAGTGAATCCAAAGCGTCACAATTACTTTTAATAACTGCAATTATTGCAATTGTCATTATTTTTCTTTTGTTGTATTACGAATTTAAAGATATAAAACTGGCGTTTGTGGTATTAATAAACCTGCCATTGGCATTAATTGGTGGAATCTTGATTGTGTATTTTACATCAGGAATCATCAGTATTGCTGCAACTATAGGTTTTATAAGTCTGTTTGGAATTGCAACTCGTAACGGTATTTTATTAGTATCTCGTTATGAAGATTTAAGAAAAGAAGGAATGCAAGGGTTTCAGTTGATAAAAACAGGCGCTTTAGACAGATTAAACCCAATTTTAATGACAGCCTTTACCACGGGTTTAGCATTAATACCATTAGCCTTAAAAGGAGGTGAGCCCGGTAGCGAAATACAAAGTCCAATGGCTGTAGTTATATTAGGTGGTTTACTTTCAGCTACAATTTTAAATTTGGTAGTTATTCCTTGTGTGTATCAATTGGTGATTCATAAGCAAAATTACGCATCTGTTGAAATTGAATAAAAGGTTGTCTTTTCAAGAAATTCTAATACAATAATAAAATGCCTGGCTTATACTGAGCAATTGACGAAGTAGGCTAGGCATTTTTTTTAGAAGAAAACAATCATTTTAAAAATGAAAAAACACCAAATCTAACCACCGCACCAATAAAGACCATTAAACAAGTAAAAACCACATCATGTAAGCCAATATTAAAAACTTTATAGCTATTTCAAGACAAGACAAATGAAAATAGCCTTCCATATACCGTAAATGGTGGAGTTACAAATAGCACTGGCATAGGAATTGAAGGAGTTAAAATTGTTTATGGCGATTTTGAATTTGCCACAACTGATAATCAGGGCTACTGGATGATCTCAGATTTATACAATCAACATACGATTACGCCAACTTTCTTAAATCATACTTTTATACCATTAAATATTCAAGTGTCCGCGTCTACTAATGATGTGCTTTTTATAGATACAGAAAATGCAAGCGAAAATGAAGAACTCATTTTTAATTGGTTTAGTAATCAACAATTATCAAATGGGTTGCTAGAAAGTGTAGAAAATGGAAATATCGTTTCATTATATGACAATGCTTTAGCGGCAATGGTATATATGTTGAAAGATGATTTCACAAAAGCTGAAAAAATATTTGATTTTTTTAATGCTAGAATTCATTCGGAACTCACAAATGGTGTTGGAGGATTTTCTCAATTAAGAGATAGAAGTGGCGTTCCCAATAATCATCGCTGGATGGGCGATAATGCTTGGCTGCTCATTGCGTTGAATAATTACAAAGACAGGACTGGCAATGCCTCTTACGATAACTTAGCATCAGAAATTAGCAACTGGTTACGAAGCTTACAAGATACGGATGGCGGGCTATTTGCAGGATATAACCCAGACAATAGCTTGATGAACTTTAAAGTGACCGAGGGTAACATCGATGCCTTCAATGCAATTGATGGTTATACCGACTTTCACAGTCAACTACTTGACTTCTTGGAGAATAATCGTTGGGACGATGTCGACAAAAATTTGGTGGCATGGCCTACCAATCCAACGTATTTATATGCCTTAGATCTTCATCCTTGGAGTTACGCAATATTCAACAATTATCCCATTACAGCATTGACTACTGCACACCGCTTTTTAACCACCAAAACTGCCACAAACGGCGCACAAATAACAGGGTACTGTTTTGATGAAGATAAAGATACCATATGGCCTGAGGGCACGGGACAAATGGCACTTGCTTTTGGTATTGCGGGCATGCACAATGAAAAAGAGAGCTACTTAGCTGAAATGGAAAACGTCCTTATTCAGAGTAAAAACCATTTGAATGCCGCAGGTTTCCCTTATGCAAGCAATCCTGGAACAACTTTCGGTTCCAATGCACTTTGGACAGGAGCTGATACAGAGATCGCAATCTCTGGAGGTGCGTGGTATCTATTCGCAAAACATGATTTTAATCCATTTGCCGTCGGTCGCGATAAAAATATTCCTGAGGTGGAAATGTTTTGGATGAATTGATAAAGCTTAGAAAAATACTGTGTCTAACAAAAATGTATAAAATTTATGCTCAAATCGGATTTATTACAAACCAACAAACATTCAACAAACAATTTGCTACAACCGAAAAATCTCCGATTTTCTAGTCGCACAAATCTTATAAAAACCCGTAGTAAAAAACCTCATAAATTTTATAACACATTCAAACTAAATACAAATCTACAAACACTTTCAACACCACATTCACATAAGAATAACCCCAACAAAACAGCGTATTCGGCAGTCAATAATGTGTTAGTCATACGCTTCATTTTGTGCCATAAAATATAGCTAAAAGGACATCTGAAAAATACGTAATGCTAATGCTGCCGGCAGGCAGACTGTTTCAGAATCTCATCGTTTAAAGTACAATTCATCTTAAAAAAAATATAGTTTCCAATTCCATAGTAAAAACTTTATGAGAGCATTTTAGCGAAAGAGAAAAGAAAAAACTTACTTTTTAACTCAGTTCTTTGTTAGGCATTCGTAATTTATTCTAAAAGCCATTTAATTAAGGTCAATTTTTTCTTTGAGTAAGGTGCATATTTAATATTTGGTTCGAACCAAAATGGTTTATCTAAGATGCTTTTGTAATGAGAAAATGTATCAAAGCCAAACTTTCCATGATAGCTTCCCATTCCGCTTAATCCAATTCCACCGAAAGGAAGATTACTGTTTGATAAATGCATGACGCTATCATTTACAGCACCTCCTCCAAAAGAGAGTTCATTTAGTAATTTATCAATTTTTTTTCTGTTTTTTGAATATATATAGCAGGACAAAGGCTTAGGTCTTTCCTTTACCATTTTTATGGCTTCATTAAGGTCATTGAATGATATGACAGGGAGAATTGGTCCAAAAATTTCATCTTTCATTATTTCGTCTTCAAATGAAACATTTTGCAGGATTGTTGGGCTAATAAATCTGTTGTCTCTATTTAAATAACCTCCAAAATATACATTACCATTATCAATCAGTTTACTAAGACGATCAAAATTATTTGAATTTATTATTCTTATATAGTTTTCATCAATATCTTCTTTATTTTTATGAGACCCTTCAATTTCTTCTTTTAATGCTACAAGTAATGCCTCCTCAATTGATTGGTCAACTAAAATATAGTCAGGAGCAACACAAGTCTGTCCTGCATTTAAAAACTTTGCCCAAACAATGCGTTTAGCAGTCATCTTAATATCCGTATCGGCAAGCACAAAAGTTGGACTCTTTCCTCCAAGTTCAAGCGTAACAGGTGTTAAGTGTTTTGCAGCTGCTTGATAAATTATTCTGCCAACTGGAATACTGCCAGTAAAAAATATTTTATCAAATTGAAGTTCTAAAAGTTCTGTGGTTTTTTTAACACCACCTTCAATTACACAAAAATAATTGCTTGGAAAATTATCATTGATAATTTTAGCCATAACTTCTGATGTTTTAGCAGGAAGTTCACTTGGTTTTAGCATTACCGTATTTCCTGCTGCAAGTGATGTTATGGCAGGAACTAATGAAAGTTGATATGGATAATTCCACGCTCCGATAACTAATGTAACTCCCAAAGGTTCTGGAATAATGTAACTTCTTGCGGGAAAATTGGCCAAGCCGGTTGACACCTTTTTTCGCTTACTCCACTTCTTTATGTTTTTTATAAAATTATTGATTTCGTGATTTAGCAGTGACAGTTCAGATACATAAGTTTCAAATTCAGATTTTCCAAAGTCTTCATAGATTGCGTTATAAAGCAATTTTTCATTTTCTTTCAGAACATTTTTAAACTTTTTTAATTGTGCTATTCTAAAACTTACGTTTTTAGTTTTGTTTGAATTGAAAAAGTCTTGTTGTTGTGTAAGTACGTCTTTTATTTCCATTTTTAATTATCTTTTTTTCAGTCGTTCTATTTATGGTGCCAACAGGCTTTTATATGATTTGAGTGGCGTAAAAATCGGTGATTTTTCGGTTGTAGCAAATCGTTTGTTGCATGTTTGCCGGTTTGTATTTAGTTTAAATGTAAGCATAAATTTTATACATCTTTGTTCGCAAATGTTTAAAAGCACTAAAAACCTATTGAATATGAATTTAAAGTATTTGATTTCCTTCCAAAAATAATCTAAAATAACTATAATATAAAAAGCTCCCTTCTTTTAATTAGATAGTCTAAACAGAACTTGAAGTTATTTTTTATTAAATTGATTTTCAATAATTTAAAATTAAAAAAATTGTAACTAATCAGTATCTTAATATTTTAAAACTAATTGATTATTAGACTGTTATTTTTTTTACCGCAAGGGTCGCTAAGAAAAAGCAAAGGTCGCAATATTAATTATAGTTGATTTAACACATTGCGTCCATTGCGATTTCCTTAGCGTACATTGCGGTTAAATTTAAAGCTTTGTATTACAGATCATTATCATACTGATTAGTAACAAAAAATTAAATTATACCAATATTTATAATGTTTTCATAGATGTTTTGGTTCAAAGCCACTACCCTAAAAAGCCCTGTAATCATTTGAGTTTTTATAGATTATTTTATTTCACCTTACTCGTCTTCACTATTTCTAGGCAACTCCAATGCTTTCATAGATTGAATGGTATTAACTTTTATATTTATATCTATCACTGTTGAAAGATTGTTCAAGCATTGTTTTTAAATACCAAAACAAAAAATCATTATAATTGGTTTTTAAACCTAATGCTAATCGAATCCATTAACGCCTATAATTAATTTATTAACTGTATCGTAATCTTTATTAATTGGCATATTTTATACCAAGAGTTTTCTACAATTTTAATTTCTGCCTCCATTAACCCATACAACTCATAAACCATTTGGTCTATTTGCTTATCTGTTGTGTCTATTTTAGCTTTTAAATCATGTGCTTTTGGCTTTCTTGCAAAATTATACTAAGTCTTTTCAAGGTATTAAAACTATGATATTAGCAAAAATAACAGCATTAACTTTGGTTCAATATTTCAATAAGTTTATATTTGAAAGACCAATTAACAATGTCAAAATTCAAATAATTTAATTGCACCCAGCGTTATATAATAATAAAAATGTTAATAGTAAATAGGTTAAATATTAATGCATTTAAGTTATAAATAGTTGTAATTTTAAAGGATTTTGCACTCTAATTAAAATTCACTCATGAGCCGATCTAAAAAAATTATTAGTATATTTTTAATTATTGTTGTTGGCTTCTTTTTCTTTCTTCAATATAAATTCAAAAGCAGCGTAATTAATGCAATTGATACTAAATTACCCTCTAATATTGAACTTAAATATGCTCAAATAAATGCCAATGTATTTAGTGGTAACGTTGAATTAGATAGTTTTTCAGCAAAACTGCTAAACTCAGATAGCAATGTTATTTCAACGTTGAATGCCAATAAACTCAAGGTATCAGGCTTTAGTTTATGGCAATTCATATTCAATAAGACTATTTCTATTGATGATATCATTTTTGACAATCCAAACCTGCAATATGATCAAAAACAACAGGAGCAACATCGCCCAAAAGATTCAACGGCTAACAAACAGTTTGAAAAAACAATAACTATTGATAAATTTTCGATTGTTAACGGGTCGTTTAAAGTTAATGGAAATAAAGAAGTTAGTATTTTGATGCGAATGGATAGCATCAATCTTACTTTGAACGGAATTAGCACAAATGCTGAAAAATTAAAACAGAAAATACCCTTTAATTATAAAGATTTTCAGATGAAGTCTAAGCAGTTCTTTTTAAATTTGAGTAACTATGAAGAATTAAAAATTGAAGCTTTAGCTATTGAAAATGAAAAAATAAACTTAAAAAACCTGTTTATAACATCAAAATTTACCAAAGAGGAATTATCCAAGAAAATTGTTGTGGAACGTGACCATTTTGATCTTCACATTCCTGAATTAGCAATGAACAAATTGAACTTTGGTTTTAATAACAACAAGTTTTATGTAATTGTAGATTCTAGTAAAATTATAAAACCTAACTTAATTGTTTACAGAGATAAAAGAGTTGCAGATGATAAAAGCATCAAAAAAATGTATAGTAAAATACTTAGGGATTTGTCGTTTGACCTAGCAATTTCAACATTAAAAATTAAACAAGGATCAATTAATTATAAGGAACGCGTTGAAGATACCAATGAAGCAGGTGAAATATTTTTTAACAATGTAAATGCAACGTTAAACAACCTTTCAAATACTTATAAAGAAGGAGGCAAAACAAAAGTAACAGTAAGTTCAAACTTTATGGGCAAAGCGCCAATGAATTTAAACATAAGTTTTGATGTTAACAATAAACAAGACCAATTTTTGGCTTCGGGACAATTTAAAAACTTCAATGCTAAAATAGTAAATACTTTTTTTGAATCCAATTTAAATGCAAAAGCTGAAGGAGAAATTGAACAGATATTTTTTACATTTAATGGAAATAATTTTAACTCGAACGGAGACTTGAAAATGAAATATAATGAATTTAAATTTGAAATATTGAATAAAAAGAACAGGGTCAATAAGTTCCTAACGGCCATTGGAAATATATTTGTAAATGATGGTTCTAAAGCAGATAAAGATGGTTACAGACATGGTGAAATTAAAGTTGAACGAAATAAAAATAAATCATTTTTTAATTATTTATGGATAAATGTAGAAGACGGATTGAGAAGTACTTTAACTGGAAAGGGTGAAAAAGAATAAGATTTTTATAGCATAATCTTAAATAACTTGAACCAACTTAAATGAATAAAAAAATGCAAAAACAATTAACAATATTACAAATAAACGATGTGCATGGCTACCTTAATGAACATTATGAAATTTTCCGAAAAGGAAATCAAACAATCCATGAAGTGGTTGGAGGATATGCACGAATTAACAGTTGTTTTAAAAAAATAAGAAAGGAAAAAGGCGCTGAAAATGTATTGGCCTTTGACTGTGGTGACACATTACATGGCACGTATCCGGTAGTCAAAACAAAAGGAGAAGTCATGGTAGAGCCACTTAATTTATTGAAACTAGATGCATGGACTATTCATTGGGATTTTGTTTACGGTTCCAACCATCTCAAAAAAATATCAGAAAAACTAAATTACCCCTTGTTAAGCTGTAATTGTCATAGCGATTCCGATGACGAATTGCTTTTTAAAGCAACACAAATTTTTGAAAGAGGTGGAGTGAAAGTTGGTGTAATCGGCATTGGAGCATATATCATAGACAAATCGTTCCCTAAGAGGATAAGTAAGGGGTATTATTTTACTTTGGGCAATGTTGAATTACCGAGACACATAAAAAACCTAAGAGAAAATGAGGGTGCAGAAATTATCATTGTACTTTCACATTTGGGTTTTCCACAAGATTGTAAACTGGCTTCGGAAATAGATGGAATTGATATTTTACTCAGCGGACATACACATAATCGAATGTACAAACCTGCAAAAATCAACAATACCACTATTATACAATCGGGTTGCCATGGATCTTTTGTAGGACAAATAGATTTGGAGATCAAAAATGGTAAAATTTCAAAGTTACATCACGAATTAATTGTACTTGATGAAAAAATAAATGCAGATGCAGAAATGCAACAATTGGTTGATAAAATTTATGCTCCACATCAAAAAATGTTAACTGAAATTGTAGGTGAAACGACAACTGATTTAAATCGTTATACCGCCCTGGAATCTACAATGGATAATTTTCTGCTAGATGCCATTGCACATGCGGCAGGCACGGAAATCGCGTTCTCAAACGGATGGCGATATGGTGCACCAATACCAAAAGGTAAAATTACCATTAACGAGCTTTGGAATATAATACCGGTAAACCCAAAAATTTCAGTAACGGAAATTACAGGACAAGAATTGTGGCAGATGATGGAAGAAAGTCTAGAAAAAACCTATGCCAGAGACCCCTACAAACAAATGGGCGGGTATGTAAAACGATGCCGGGGCATTAATGTGTTTTGTAAAATAGAAAATGAATTTGGTCAACGCATCCAAGAATTTTTTGTTGAAGGCGAGTCGTTAGATTATAAGAAAATCTATCGTGTTGCTTTTGTTACAGAGCAAGGTGTAAATAAAAAATATGGTAAAAATCGCAAAGAACTAGGTGTAAATGCCATTGATGTATTACGTAATTATTTGAAAGAAAAGAGTCCTATTGAAGCCGAGTTGAGAAATACCGTGGTGGCAGTTTAAGACATTTTAAAAACCCATTCAAAAAATAATAAAAAATTTCTTTTAAGTTAAAAATTTTATTCATTGAATCAACAAGCAGGTGATCTTCTAATTATCTTTGAGTTAGTAGTTGAAAAAGTATTAAATTAATAAACTTAAAATTATGAACACGAAACAATTAGAAGGCAAGTGGAACCAGGCCAAAGGAAAATTAAAACAAAAGTATGCTGAGCTAACTGATAATGATCTAACTTATGTTGAAGGTAAATTTGATGAAATGTTAGGAAAAATTCAGGAAAAAACGGGTAAGACCCAAGAAGAATTAAAAAAAGAAATTGACAAATACTAAGATTCACTTAAATTAAAAATTGTTAAATTTAAACCTCCAAGGTAATCTTGGAGGTTTTTTGATTCAACTGAAATTATAATTTTACCTTCTTCTAAATAATTTACTCATTTGGTAGATATCCTCAGAAAGAACTGTATTAGTTAATGCACCTATTATTTGCACCGCCTGAACCACAGGCACCTGCAAGAGTGGATACGATTGATCTGGCAACTATAAAATCTAAATCTAGTGAAAAAATAACCGAGCTTTAGCCAACAGCAACTATTGCACAGGCAAGAACACCAACAACATCTCCAATAGACTACCAGCACCAACCGAGTTTGTATATGTTTTGTGCGACCTAAAGACCTGAGGTTTTTCTGACCTGGCAAATCGTTTGTTGCATGTTTGTCGGTTTGTACTAAATCCGATTTGAGTATAAATTATGTACAGCTTGGTAACTGGCCTTTGTAATAATATTCTTAACCAGAACATCTATAAAAATATATAATGCTAGCATTTACTCTTCTAATCATGCTGAATGTCAGCTTACGATGTATTATAATGTTTGGGATATCCTTCTTTTAAATTCCAATCAGAGGCATTTAATCCTTAAAAAGGGCTTTTGCCGAGTAGGCTTCCTTATTTATAAAACATATAATCCTATTCTGTTGCTACCTTGGGCCGATGACTTTCCTCTTCAATCCCATTTTCAATCATTTCTTCTACTTCTTTCTCTTCTCCCTCTTCCAGTGTTTCTACTTCTTCTTTCTGGATATCTTCTTTTTTATTAATAAAAAAATTACAGAAGAGAGGTAGGTGATCACTTCCAATGTAGCGTAAAGTCTTAAAGTCTTCAATAAAAATATCTGTGGAATGGAAAAAAAGATCAATAGGAAATCTAAGCAATCTATATTTAGCATGAAATGTAGATACAAATCCGCGGCCGATTCTTGGATCAATTAATTGCGAAGTTTTTCTAAATTGAATTGACGATTTTGCCCAAGCAACATTATTAAAGTCACCAACAACGATTACAGCTCCTTTGGTTTCTAAAACTTTCTTACCTAATGAAAGCAATTCCCCATCCCGTTCCCTGGAAGTGTCCTCTTCGGTAGGGCTTGGAGGTGGTGGATGTACCCCAAAAAAGGTAAATTGAGTCCCTTTTTCGGTGAGTAGGGAAGCCTCAATACTTGGCAGATCATCTGCAATAAAATAATTAACCTTCAGGGATTTTACAGGTAATTTGGTGTAAAAATGGATTCCATAAGTATTTTCTAAAGCCACTTTTTTGAAGTTAGGATATTCGCCTTCAATTTCGGTCAAGGCATCTTCCCACGCCTGATTAGATTCCATCGTAAGTAAGATATCGGGTTTAATTTCCAAAATCAACTTTATTAAATCCTCATACCGCTCATTAAATTGGTAAACATTCACCGATATTATAGAAATTGTCTGGGCATTTTTCGAAATATTTTTCTGTTTCTTTTTACTATATAAGGAAGTATACGGAATTAAGATTATTAGATGGTTAATTAAGAGCCCCGCATGTAATATTACTGTGACCCAAAAAAGTGGGCTTTTGTTTTCTACAAACACAATTCCTAAAGCCAGTGTTATCAATTGAAGAATCATCACCTGAATCCTTCCGAACTCCCAAACGCGAAACATCCAGTGCTGATGCGATATAAATGGCAATAAAGAAGCCAAGATAAATAATGCCGATAATATATAATAAGTTAGTAGCATTCGTTATAGATTGGTAATGTCTTCTAACCTCTTTGTTAGTTTTGTTCTCTTTAAATAATCTACAATATTATTGCGCTAGGAGTTGGAATGGGAAAGAGTCACCTCTCACATTTCCTCTAAAGCTGCTTCAAACTCCATCCCAATCTCTGCTCTTTTAAAAGCCAAGGAAGAATGGTACCTAGCTTCTTTTTTAATTTCAGGACGGGTCAATCTTGTTGCTAAGGTTCTGAATTATGATTTGTGCGACCTAAAGACCTGAGGTTTTTCCGACCTGGCAAATCGTTTGTTGCATGTTTGTCGGTTTGTATCAGTTCAACTTTAAGCAATAAATTATATACAACAGTGTGCTGCCATTATTCATTTTCTAATCGTTTAATCATTTTCTTCATCTCTGCTATCTCTTTTTCCTGAGCTTTGATAATTTGTTCTGCTAATTTTTTAACTTCTGGATCTTTCAAATTTGCCCTACTACTAGTCAGTATAGCAATTGAATGATGTGGTATCATTGCTTCCATCCATTTAACATCATTTATAGGTATTTGCTGACGTACTAAATAAGTTGAAATTGACATTAATAAAAGGCTACCTATAATTATCGCTGCATTTTTTATTTTGTTTTCATACATCTTTTTCATAAATAAAAACATAACAATTGCCATGCCACTGATACCGATGAAAGTCATATACATTCTAGTCCAGCTAAAATAGACATGACTAAATTCATAGGTGTTAAAATACATGGTAATGTACATTGAAATTGCTGAGAAAATTAACATGAGAATAAATGTTGTATAATTTGATTTTTTCATTTTAATAGAATTTTTTTGTAAATATATTAAATGTTATATCTTCTCTTCTCTTGGAATTGTAGCTTCATGAGAAGCTTTGGCTAAATCTTTATCCATTTCATAAAGGTTTGCGTTATCTTTAACTTCTTTAGAAGCTAAGGTATATTTATCAATAAGTTCGTTTATCAAAGTTTCTTCTTCAATTTGTTCTTTAACAAACCACTGTGCAAAATTAAATGATGCCCAGTCCATTTCTTTATGCGCTAAATTTACAATTTTATCAATTTCCTTTGAGTTATCAATTTCGTGTTTTAATATTTTTTGTAAACAATCGCCCATATCATTTGGATTTTTTGGGGCAGCTTTAATAGATTCAACAGTTACACTCCCTCCTCTATCAACAATATATTTAATAAACTTAAACATATGGTTACGTTCTTCTTGCATATGTTTGTATAAAAATTCTGAAACACCTGCAAAACTATTTTCTTCTGCCCAACAACCATACGAAAGATATACTTGAGCCTGATAAGCCTCACGTGTCATTTGCTCATTCAACATTTTTTCCATATCACTCGAAATTCTTTTATTTTTCATTCTATTATAGTATTTATTTTTATACAAACAAAGTTAGCAACGGTATATACAGAAAATTATCTTAAAACAAATAAAATTTAACTCTTTTGATTTGATTTCTCTTTTGAGGTAATATTAACTTCAATAACATCAATTTTTTAGTAACCATTTTAACATATTTGAAGTAAACTTATAAATATTAAAATTATGGACAAGAAACAGACTTTAAGTCGGGATGAAAAAGTAAACATAATTAGGAGGATAGTTAAAGACAATCCCATTTGTATGATGGCTACTAATTTGAAGAAAACACCTTTCTCAGCGTACCCAATGACAACGTTAGATGTAATTGATAAAGGGGATCTCATTTTTTTTACTAGTAAGAAGGCTGCTCCTTACGAAGAAATAGAAAAAGACAACAGCGTTCAACTACTTTATGCAAATCAAAATAAACAAGAATATTTATCGGTATTTGCACATGCCACCCATATTTTAGATAATAAAATACTAGACAAACTATGGACCCCTACTATGAACAACTGGATTGAAGGGAAACATGACCCTAATTTGGTAATTTTGTCAGTTAGTATTGTAAGTGCAGATTATTGGATTTCAGAAAATATAGCTTCTGGAGAATCAGGTTTTATAAACTTACAGAATTATGGTGACACCGAACATGAGGCAGCGCAAAAAGAATGGGAATAATTTGAACAAGCAATACATTGTGTTTCAATGTCAAAGCCGAAGATGCATTTCTTCGGCTTTGGTATGTGTGAAATATCATTAATTTTTATGAAGATGATTAGCAGAAAATTTTTCTTCATTTTTTTAATATAATTTTGCTTGTAATAAGTATGCTACTATCCACAAAATAACAAATACTAAAATAATTTCTGTGCCATATTTTGTAATGGGTTATTTAGTTATTGGTGATTTAAATTGAATATTGTTGGTACTGCGTATTCCTTCGTTTTCTGAAATCGTTGATTCGCATTATTCGCTTATCCTATTGATTAATCTCAATTAAATTCCATGTTTGGGGGTTAGCGAACTTTTCTTTTATTTCCAAGTATTCTTAAAAACAAATTCTGACTGTGGTATGCGTTCTCTTTCGGAAATTTCCGCCTCACGTAAATCCTTTGGTAAATCATCAATAGCTGCTCCATAATACCCAATTGCCAAAGCCGTAGCAATATGGTAACCTTCTGGCACTTTAAAAACTTTGTGAACCTTTTGCCAATTAAGCCCAGCCATGTGATGCAGTGCAATATCCATACTTTGTGCTTGAACAGTCATATTACCCAAGCTTAATCCTAAATCGTGTAACGCATGGAAATTTTCTTTGCCATTATCCATATTCTTTTTATATCCACAAAGCACTAAAATGGGTGCATTTTCAACCCATTTTTGATTGAATTCACTCAAACAATCAACCAATTTATCATAAGCTTTTGTGCCTTTTTTAGTTTGTATAAAACGCCAAGGTTGCACATTATTTGAACTCGCTGCCCATCGCACCGCTTCAAAAAGTTGATGTAACTCTTTATCTGTTATTTGTTTTTCTTTAAAAACTCGTGGAGAATACCTTTGAGATAGTAAAGGATAAATTTCGTAATCTGTTTTCGCTATTTTATCATATTGATTCATTCTTGGTTTTTCCATATTCATCTGTATTTAATTTTATTAATATAACCCGTTGGGTGCAATTATTTAGTTTAAAATAAGTTAAAATAAGTTGGTTAGATATTGGTCAAGATACTGAAATTCAGTATCTTGAAGTCGC
>JAAFHC010000080.1 GCA_010906935.1 Gelidibacter sp. | reverse complement strand
TAAGCACCATAAAGCAAGCCGATCAAATTTTGGTGATTGAAAACGGAAATATTGTTGAGCGGGGAAGGCATGAAGAACTGATTGCCAAACAAGGAAGGTATTACGATTTGTATACTTACCAAAGCAGGATTTAGAAGATGATCAAAAATAGCTTTCCAATTTCAATTGATAACGAACAGGAACAACTGTTGTTGAAAGCTAAAATCAATCTTTTGCAACAGGAATTGAATGAAATAGAACAAAAAACGGCTTCCTTTGAAACTGTATTGCGTTCTCATCTTGAAAACGAACTTATTGAAGAACAGGAGTTAACCGTACTTTACAAAAAACTGCAACTGGCAAAAAAGGAGAGACGCTTTGCGCAAAAAAAGAAAGGGAAAAACTTTAAGCAAGTTGGAGGTTTAAAAGTGATTGCCAAAAACAGCACAAATAGTCCGATAGAAGATAATCAAAAAGAAAAAAAACGCTTGTACAGGGAAGCCATGCTTTTTGTGCATCCCGACAAATTTTCGATGCACGACGAAAAAATAGACTTGGCTACCGAAGTGACGACCAAATTGATAAAAATTTACCAGACAGGCAATTTAGCCGAACTTCAAATTTTCCATACGCACATTTTTAGCGGAAACGCGATGATGCATTTTTATGAGGAATCTGAAAAAATCACAAATTCCAAAGAAGATTCCTATTTACAAATTGAGCTAGAAAAATTGGAAAAACAGTTACAAATCGCCAAAACCAAACACACCTATAAAGTGCTAACGGAATATGAAAATCCGCTAACATTTATAGATGAGTTGAAGGAATATTACCACGACCGAATTTTTAAACTAAAAAAACGGACGAGAAAAGCCAATATGTTTGATTTGTAGTGTTCTAAATGGCTTCATTTTATCTGATATAACTTTACTGTTGGGAAATTTACAGCTTTACTTTTAGTCCGCCGTTTACTACAAATCCGTCAACAGGTGCATAAATATCCCTAAATGTCGGGTTGGTAATTGTGCCAGTATAAATAGTATCGAATTTGGTTTGGCGGGTATCGCCGAAATTTTCAAAATTGATGAAAATTGAAAACGAATCCCAAATTTTTTCAACCATAAACCCGAACAGCCAATATTCTTTGCCTTTAGCTCCGTCATTTAGTTCTTGCGGACTAAAATAATAAGCTTCTAACCCCATTTTTAAGGAATCTTCAATTTCATACATCAAGACATTATTTAGTCGGTGCTTTGCTACCAATGGAAATTTTGTTGACGCTCCGTTGTAATGTTCTTTCACATCAGCCAATGTGTATCCAACAAAAAGTTTTAAGTCTCCATAAGTCAGTTTTACATTTGTTTCAATTCCTTGAGTGTCAATGGAGCCATTAGGTTGCTGAAATTCGTATAAATTTTCAGCGGTTGGCGTAAGAATTAACGGATTTTTTATTTCAGTATAAAAAAGTAAGGTATTTATGCTAAACGACATTTTATCTGAAAGAGGCGTTCTATAATTAATGTCAAAATTTCCGCCGATAGATTGTTCGGCTTCTGTTTTTGAAACGTCAATGGGCAATACATTTCTAAACTGAATTCGTTCTGCATCTTCAGTAAAAACCGTTGGTGTTTTGTATCCCAAACCGCCGCCGAGCCTGATTGATAATTTCGGATTCACTTTTAAAAGTCCTGAAATTCTAGGCAATGCAAAAAAACCATATTCGTTTTGGTAGTCGCCACGCAAACCGGTTTCCAGCATAAATTTTTCGCTGACGTTCCAGGTGTTTTGAACAAACCCGCCAAAGGTTGTGAAATGATAATCTACAACTTCTGATGCGTCAAGTTTATCTTGATTAAATTTATCTGTCCATAAATTTAAACCTGCAATCCATTCAGAATTTTCAACTTTGTAATTGTATGTTGCTTCGCTGAATGAAGATAACTGAACTCCCGAAAATTTGTAATTTGGAATTTCAATAGACCTATCGTAGTAACTCAAGCTGTTTTTAAATGACAATTTTGAGGTGTCGTTTATGGTATGGTCAAGCCCCAATTGGGCACTATACCTATTTGTTTTATTCTTCTCAAAATAACTATGTATATCATCACCATTGTTTTCAATATATTTTATATCGCCTCCAATGCGCTCTTCAATAGTGGTATTAACACCAGCATTCAAAGTGGTTTTATCATTGAAATACACAAATAATTTTGGATTAACAGTATATCTTTTAAATTTCGGGATTGCGGTAAACCCAATTTCGGAAGGGTCATAAGGTGTTCCTGCATTGTAAGACGCGAAAATAGTTGTACCAATTTTATTATTTTTTTTCGCATAAAACCCGCTTACATCTAAACCCAATGCGGAAGTTCCGTTAAGCATAAAACTTAATTCTCTTTCTTCTTTTGGCATTTTTGAAACAAGATTTACCAATCCGGCAATAGCACCGCCACCGTAAAGTGTTGAGGAAGCTCCTTTAATGACTTCCACTTGACGCAAGTCGAGAGGCGCTATTTGCAACAAGCTTAATCCGCCTGAAAACCCTGAATATAGCGGATAGCCATCTTTTAAGATTTGGGTGTATTTTCCGTCAAGCCCTTGTATTCTAATTGATGAATTATAACTTGTGGCTGATGTTTGTTGTGTTTGAATGCCTGTGCTTTCGTTCAGCATCATTCGAATATCGCCAGGTTTCATATTTCCTTTTTCTTCCAGTTCTTCGCCAGAAATGGCTTCAATTCTTGTCGGAATATTGTCAATGGTTCTGCTGGAACGCGTGGAAGAAATTACCACTTCTTCCAATTCTTCTCCTTCAGCTGCAGAAAGCAAAATTTCAAACGGTTCGGTTTGAATCAAAGGAAAATGAAAAGTGTTCTTCTTTTCTTGATAGCCCACATAACTAAAAATGATGGTTTGTTTTCCGTCAGGAATATTTTTGAATTCTAGATAACCGTTTTGGTCAGCACTTGCTCCCTTGGTTGTACCTTGTAAAATTGCGGTTGCACCAAAAAGCAATTCTTTGCTTTCGCTGTCTTTGATAATGGCTTTAAATGTATGTTGACTGAAAGCCAATGAGGTATATATAAATGCCAACAATGGCAAAATGATTTTTTTCATCTGTTTAATGATTGAGTAAATAATTTAAGCATAAGTCGAACGGAGAGATGCGCCACTAGTAAAAGTGGTGGAGTCCGTTAATTTTATCATTAGCTTATTTTAGGCGGTTGCCATATTTTATCAAAAAAATTATCAGAAAATTGGGGTTTGTATACAGGAACAAAATGATCTTCAATAGCAGAAATTTCAGAAATGTCAAGTTGCAAATTTGTAAACACAAAACCAATACAAGTTCCGCAGTTAAGAAATGGAGAACAAGCATTGCAATTCCCTTCTTCTATAGGTTCTTGTGAATGATTGTCTGCGTTCTCAGTGATTTCATCATCATTACAATTATCATCCGAGCAGCAAGGAACCACTGAAAGGGAAAAAACATATAATGACAATACGAAACAAAGAGTTTTCATGGGTGCAAATATAACAAATATTTTTGTGGGTATAAAAATGTTGATGATTGTGCAGCGGATTGCCATTAAAGTATTTTCAATGTAATTTTTTATTTTCACTATTAAGCTTTCCAAGCTAAACCAAGAAGTACATTTATGTTAATACATTGATTGGTAGTGTTTTATTGTAAATATTTCTAATAATTATTTTAACATTCTAAACTAAAGAGCAGCAATTCCTCCTCATCATTAGGAATTTTTACTGTTTTGATGTATTTAAGTCCGAGTTTTTCTATGAGTTTTTGTGAGGCTATATTTTCCTTGGTGGTAATAGCGCTTATCAGTTTTATATGAAACTCTTTCATGCCAACTTCTATCAATTTTTTGGCGCTTTCAGATCCATAACCGCTGTTTTCATAAGCCGGCAACAACGCAAAACCAATATCTATGCCTTCCAAACCTTCCCGGTTATACAATCCACAAGTGCCTATTTTAATATTGTCCGCTTTTCTGATTAAAGTATAATTTCCGTATCCGAGTTTTTCCAATTGAGTGGTCATTCTCTGTTGAATATATACTTTGGCGTCTTCAGCCGACTTCACGTTTCTGTCGCCAATATTTGCAAGCTATTTCGGCGTATTCACCAATTCAAAAATGAATTCGGCATCTTCTGAAGTGGTTGGCTGCAAAATCAATCTTTCCGTTTCAAAAGGAATGAATTACTGATATTGAATGTAGATGGGTTTGGGCGTAAATTTCAATAACTCTTCGGGCTTATACATTTCCCAATTATTTTTATTGTCGTTTTTATAAAATAATTTAAAGCCGGTAAATTGCACAGGTTCTCTATAAATATATCTTAGGTAAGTAGATCTTTTTAAAATTTTATCGCCAAATCCATCCATATCCATGACAACCTGAACTTCAGGAACTATTTTTATGTTTTTATAATTGGTCACCATTCCTTGCGTAAATCGGTGTACAACCAAGACTTTAGGCGGTAGGTTATTTTTTTTGACCAAGTTTGCCAGAATATTGATGGCATCATTGATATCATCGGCATCGAAAGTCCCTATTTTGGTCCCGGGAATATGACCATTTTTTAAGGAAAATTCAGGATCAATTCCTAAATGAACGTTGGGTAGTTTAAGATAAGTTTCCAACGAGGTAACTTCGTCCTTTACATTGCTATGCCCAACCTGAATATCTAAAAACACCAAAGCATCAATTGATTTTGCCCACTTTATAACGGTGTCTATTTGTTTAAAAGGCATTCGCAAACGGTGCAATTTTGCTTTTCCGGGTAATGTTTGAGCTGTGATGGCAATGTAATGCAAAGCGGGAATTACTTTAAGGGTGGTGTCGGCAGCTTGCCAATTAGCAACTTCGTTTTGCAGTTTTTTAAGCATTTCATCTTTTGGCAATTCGCCTAAAATCCCCATTCTTTTGGAATACAAATTTCCGTAAAAGGCAACGATTCTGTTATACGGCAATACCGCCCCAGGCAATGGATATGGGGTTTTTACGGGCCAAAATCCAGTAGTGTCGTTATTGGATAAAGCCAACATTCTTTTGTTGTAGTCGACCGTATCGATTGTGGAAATTTTCTTTTCTTCAGTAAGGTTGGATTTTACGGTGTCTTTTTTGCCGTTGTCAATGATTGAGCCCTGCGATTTAACTTTATTGCAACTGCTGACACAAAACAACATAGAAATGAAAAGTATTAATAGAGGAAATGGGAGAAACGACTTTATCATGTTATTTTATTTAATTACTATTTTCCGGTGAAGATGAACATTTTGTATATAATTTGTGCGATGTAAAAATAGGAGATTTTTACGTTAAAGCAATATTTTTATTGAATGTTTGTAATAAACTAGATAGTGCGGATTTAGGATGCAAATCCACGCAATCGGAATCCTTATTTATATTTTTCATCTTTGGCTTTTTTGGAGTCAAAATTCGCGATATTTGTAGGGCCTTTTTGGCCAATTTTTAGTCCGAGTGTTATAGTCACTATAACACTACTATAACACTATATATGGAGTATCCTCCCTTTATCATCCCTTTTGCCTATCTGCAGACCTTTATTTTGCTGGGTTTTTTGCTTATCCTAAAATTATTTTTTTGACGATTTAAAGGATTGCTCAATTGTTGCAGAAATAAATTTTCTGAGCCTCATTTTTATTGATTGGTTTAAAATTTGGTGATTATTTAAACACAAGATGTTTCCATGCAATTATTGGAAAAAGTGATAAACAGATTATCTCAGATCGCGTTCCGTGTCCAAAATTTCTTTTACAGCCGCTTGGTAATTTTTGATGCTGCCGGCTTTTTTAATTTTTTTTAAGGCTTTGTGCGGATTTGAAAACAGCACGGAAAAGTATTCCCACAAATGGTACATTTTCAATAAAAGATGTGTTGAACCCGACAACGATTCACTATAATTTTGAAAAAGCGTATCGTGAAACTCCTTAAAAAGTTCAAGTTTGTTTGCAGGATATTGTGTTGTATTGCTTTTGATCATACTGGGCAAAAAAGGGTCTGAAATAAGTCCCCGGCCAATCATCCAATGGTCTATGGTTGGAAATCGTTCCTGCATTTCGTGAAATTTTGCCACGGTAGTAATGTCGCCATTGTAGTACAGTTTTAAGCTGGTTTGGTTGATACATTGTTGAAAAGCATCTAAATGCACACCGCCTTTATACAATTGTTTTCCAATACGCGCATGGATGGCAACGTTTTTAATGGGATATTTTTCCAAAATTGGCAAAACCTGCAAAATTTCTTCTGTATTTTCGTAACCCAAGCGCATTTTCATGGAGACAATAATGTCCGATTCAGCGTGTACTTTTTCAAGAATCTTGTCAATTCTTTCTGGATCGCTTATAAGTCCGGAACCCATTCCGCATTTGGTGACCATTGGATACGGACAGCCTAAATTCCAGTTTAATTCTTTATAGCCAAGTTGCTGCACGTATTTTGCCACAAACAAAAACTCTTCTGCATCATTGGTGATAATTTGAGGAATCACTTCCAAACCCATATTGTTTTCGGGCAGCAAGTCGCGTTCATAAGCCGATTTAATCACCAAACTTCCGTTTAATCGAATGTAAGGTGAATAAAAAGTGTCAATGCCGCCAAAAATGGTATTAAAGGCGTTTCTAAACCGAAAATCGGTAAATCCTTGCAGGGGTGAAGAGAGCAGTGTATAATTCATATGATTTGCAGTTGTGCAAATATAAGACTTTATGATTTTGGATTTACGATTTCAGATTTACGATTTTTAAACGCTTAACATCTAATAAATAATAAATCAACTTTTCTTATTCATCATTTTGATGGAAAACCAACCAAGCACTAAAATGATGATGCCCATGAGCAACCACAACCAAATTTTATTTTTGAACAAAGGTGATTTTGTGGGGTCCTTTTTGTCGATTTTTTGCTCATTTCCCAACGTTAAAACACTTAAGGTATTTGGAACTTTCGAAACGAATCGTTCTACGTCGTAGTTTGGTTTTGTTGTTTTTTTGTTTCCGTAGGTTAAAAAATACGTCGCCGGTTCCGTAAAACGGATCAACAATTCGTGAACGTAACCTTTTATGACAATGGCACCAATGTTTAAGGGTTCATTGTCTTGGTTGGAAATGCTTATTTTCAATTTTTTTATGATGGCACTTTCAAATTTGAATTCGTTTTTTTCAACGGAACTGAGCGTTCCCGAGGTTAGCGTTTTATATAAATAATTCCAGCCTTGTTCCGTTTTTACGCTGTCTGAAACAAACTGAATGCTTATTGGTCTGTAATAATCGAAAGTGTCATTCACTTTAATTTGAATGGAACTCACGGCTGCAGTAGATTTTAAGTCAATTTCAAGTGTTGTGAGTTGTGCCTTTTTATGCTGAATTGTTTTTAAGTTTTCAATATCAAAATTATTAAAACTGCCATTGCTCATCATAATTAATGCAGCTTTTACAGTAACCATTTCCGGATTTTCTTTGCTTTTAACGAGCAATCTAAAAAAACGATATTTAGTGCTCGGAAAAGTGACCTTGGTAAATTGATAATCGGTTTCTGCATTTTTGATGGATAAAATTCGGTAATCATCAACCACGGTAAACCATTCCTGTTGATTTTGGCTTCCTTCAAGCGTTAACTTCCAATCGAAATTTTGTTTTTTAAAATCGAGTTTTAACCGATTTATCGCTTCTTCTGTTGGTACTTCAAGCGTGAAAAAATAGCCTTTTTCATTGTGTGTGCTGTTCAACAATTTAAAATTCACCTCTTTATCAACAATTTTTTCTGCTTTAAGTTTCAGTAAGTAGGAAGCTTCAATAGTGTCTTTGGCTGCAGTAATCCCAAAAATTCGAATATCGGATAAATTAGGTGACACTTTTCCGAAGATTTCTTCAGGCAAAATCACTTTGTGCCAAGGTGCTGTAATTCCCTGCAATTCCCTTTTATAATCGTATTGGTCAAGCTGTCCGTAAGAAAAAGAACAAAATAATAACAGGAAAATAGCACTTATTTTAGCTTTCAATGTCATCGGAAATGTGGTGTTTGAATTTGTTGTATAAAAAAGAAATGATTAATAGCAATATACCCAACGACAAAAAAACAATGGTTTTTGAAATGGTATCGAGGTGTGAAATATCATAAAAGAATAGTTTTATGAGGGTTACAGAAAATAATGCAATGGCACCAATACGCAAATGTTGCTTGGTTTTCCATATTCCCAAAGAAATTAACAATAATGCATAAATGCCCCAGAGTATGCTTAGCCCAAGTTTGTTGGATTGGGCAGATCCGGAAAGTTCCATTAAATTGATAAGTTCGCTGCTGGCAATCCATAAAATGGACAAGTGAAGCAACAAATCAAAAGCCATTTTATAGTCAACTTTCATAAATTCTTGACGAATATAAGTGTAGCTAGCAATAAGCGCAATAACAACAAAAGCAAATGAGATATATCTGATGCCAATATTAAAAGCCCCAATTTGGTAGTAAACCGACATGGTTTGTTCCAAATAACTTTCGCGTAATTCGCTTAAAATGTACAATCCCTGTGTTAAAAAAACCAAAATGGCGATGGTATTGAATCCAAGATTTAAAAGTCCGAACTGCCTGTTTTTTAATTTCTTGCTGTTTACAAAAGAAAATATCGAAAAAAACAACAAGGAATAATTGAGAATCCAGATGGTTTTGAATTTCAGATAATCGTAGTTGAAATGTTGCTCAAACTCATTATTTGTAATATTAGAATCGCTATAAAGTTGGTTCCAGTAATTTTCAATTTCCATTCTGAAAGCAAAATAAAGCGTTCCCAAAAGAATGGCCGGAATAGAAAAGGAAATCAGTTTTTGTAATTCTTTTTCTGAAATTAATGCGGAAGGATATTTTTTGTTGTTATTCAGAAAAGTTATAAATCCGAAGGCGGCAATAAATAAAACCGAACTCAGAAAATGAATATTAAGAAGCGGTGTTATTTTTTCTGCGGAATCGCTATAATAATTTAAATTATAGCCTGATGACCAATCCTGAAAAATACTGATAACGGCAAGAACCATTAATGGATAGGAAATTTTTTCATAAACAGGAATATTTTTCGTTCTGCCAATCCAAAACAGCAAAGTGGCTTCACCAACCCACAACAGCGTTACCCAATTTCCGTTTAACTGAACAGGAATAGCAATGGTAATAAAAACCAGCACCAACCCGGAAACAAAATAAAAAAGGTTTTTATCACCCAGTTTTTGTTTGTAAATAATAACACCAACCATGAAATGCAAGATCCCGTTGCCGAGCGTAAATAAGCCCAATAATTGGGAGCCGATTTCGTGGCTGTCCAAAATGGCATAACCAAATCCGTAAAAAACAAAGGAATTGGCAAGCAGTAATAAGATGTCTATAATTTCAAATTTTTCCTTTTGAATCAATTTAAAAGCAAGAAATGTAGCGTAAAAAGTGGCAAAAAAGATAAAAAGAAAAGTCAGTGCCAGCGCAAAGTGTGCTGCCATTTCGTATGATGAAGTGTACCAGGAAGCAAAAATGAGCCATGTGAGCACAAGGGCCGAAAAATAAAGCAGTTTCCAGTATTTTTTAAAGGCAATAACAAGGATTCCAATATTGATAATGGCCATATAACTAAAAAGTACGGCAACATTTCCCGAATCTTCGCTCAATAAAAAAGGAACAGCGTAGGCGCCCACCAATCCTATCAAAGCAATGATTTGTTTGTTATAATTTAACGCGGCAATTACGGTAAAAACTGTGAATATCACCATAAAAATAAACGCGATTGTTTGCGGAAACAGGCCGTAAAAACTGAAAGCGGCAAAGGTCATAAAATACAAAATGGCCATAGCGCCACTAACCAAAACAGCACTAAAATTCTCATATTTCACTTTTAATTTTAGTCCGAATCCCAAAAGTGCCAATCCGACGAAATAGCCTAAAATAACTCTTGTTAACGGACTTATTAAGTCGTGTTCAATGGAATATTTTGCGCCTATTCCCACACCGATAATGGTAATGGCAATGCCAATTTTATTGATGAGGTTTTCACCAATAAATTTTTCTAAATTGATAGAGGCTTTTGCGGGAATACTGCTTCCGGCAACAGATGTGAACGGTTCCTTAATAGCTTGCGTTTTTTGTGCATAAGAAGTTGTTTCAGTTTTTGGCAATGCAATCCATAAAATAAAATAAGCAATAAACCCAACGCCAAAAAATAAGGATAACAGTAGCCAAATAATGCGTGTTAAAATTCTGCTGATGCCAAAATATTGTGCAAATCCTGCGCAAACACCTCCTAAAATTCTGTGATTGAGATCGCTAAACAATTTCTTGGGCGTAACATTTGGGGGCGCTATTGGTTGCGCATTAACTGGCGTTTCCTTCAGAGCCGTAAATTTATCTAAAGGTTTTTTTGTGTCATCAATTCTTAGTTGGGTAATTTCATTCCTTAATTCCTGAACGTCTTTTGAAAAAACCTCCTGTCTTTTTAAAAGCGTTTCCAGCTTGTTAAGAAGCTGATCTATTTGGTCTTGATTCTCGCCCATAGCGTTTTATATTTTTTTACGGTGGTAAGACTTTTAATTCTTCGTCAGGAAATTACCGAATAATTTTTTGGAGCTGAAATTTAGTCATGTAATATTACAAAAAAATTGTTTTCTTGAAACGATTTTTAAAGTTTTTTAAGCCTTCGTGAAATTGATTGTGAATGGTAGAAATGGAATTTCAGTGTATTAAAGTGTCAACTTTTCCAACGCCATTCCAAAATCATATTGCAAATCTTCATGCAATAAGAGCATCTTTTTTTCGATGGAAGCAATTTCTCTGTGGAACAAATTTTTGAGTACCGTATTTTTATTGATGGAAGGTTTAATATCCTTCAGTTTTTTACAGAAATGGAGGAGGAGTTCAACTTCTGTTTCCTTATTTTTTGAATAGCGAATGGCGGTTTTAACAGTGCGTAAAATTTTACGAACACTTTTTTTAATGAAGTAATAGGTTTTTGTATTTATCAATTCAAATTGTTCATCAATTTCCAATTTTATGCTATTGATATAGCCTTCTTCATTGGAGGATTCAAACAAAAGATAGGTGAGCAATTCTTTATTTTCCTTTTTAAATTTCGACAAACGCAAACA
>JAAFHC010000079.1 GCA_010906935.1 Gelidibacter sp. | reverse complement strand
CAAATACAGTAGGACAAGCATCATCTTTGTCAAAAATACCGTCACCATCAGTGTCAGTTCCACCGAATTTCAATACAATTCCAACAGAGTGTTGAAAATGTTGTAAAATGTTTACATTGTCAAATACATGTTTGTATTTTGATTCAACATTCAATCCAATGTTATCACTGAACCAAAAATTAATACCACCACCACCATTAACGGTAGCTGTTCCAAATTTATCTAACCAAGTGTAACCTCCACCAACTAGAACGTAAGGATCGAACCAAGAAGTTTCGCCAATAATGTTGTTAAGGTCAAACTTTAATGCACCATCTAAACCAAAATACATTAAATCGCTAACACTATTGTCGCCCATTTTAGATATTTTGTTCAAAGTACCTGCTGCTTCAAGCGTAAAGCCATCCGCTAAATATTTGCCAACAGAAATTTTAGATACTGCAGGAAGAATATTGTAATGGTCGCCTGTATTGAAAAATTCATCACCCCAGCCACCGTAGCCAGTAGGGATATCTACATTTGTAGGGTAAAAGTCAACTGCGTTTACACCAATGCCTATAGCCCAAGGATTGTTTTTGTCTTGTGCGTTTACATTACTTAAACCAGTAATCAGAAATAAAGCCAGTATGGCAACTTTTAAATGTTTCATTTTTGTAAAAAATTAATTAATATTCTTTTTTTAATTACCAACAAAGATAGTGTTTTTAGGTAATAAACCCGAGAAATTCAAACAAAAAGCAACAGAAAATGCTGGTATTAGGAGCGTTTTTTGTTTAAATGTTAAACTACATCCAATTGTAAGCAAACATTTTGAGTTTTTCTTTAAAAAAATTATTACTAATAATTTACGATCGTTATACAAAAAACAATAAAAAAATCGCCTAAAAAATTAATTTTTAGGCGATTGGTTATTTAAAAACTAAAAGTTATAGTTTAGTATTCATCTAATTTTACTTCAGTACGTCTGTTGTTTGCCTTACCGGCTGCTGTGTCATTGGTGTCAACAGGATTGCTCTCTCCAAATGCTTTTGTTGTTAATCTGGCAGCGTTGATGCCATTGGAAGTGAAATAATCTCTAACAGCATTTGCTCTTCTTTCAGATAATGATTGGTTATATGCATCTGTACCATCGCTATCAGTATGTCCTTCAATGATAAAATCAGCGTCAGGATACTCTTTTAATATTTTTGTCATTGCCTCCAAAGTAGTATAAGATTCTTTTTTAAAGGAAGATTTGTCGTAATCAAATAAAATAGTTCTTCCATACTCATTTAATTCATTCATAATCTCAACGGTTGGCAATACAGGACAACCATAATTTGAAGCAGGACCTTTTACAAATACGCATCTATCAATTAAATCAATTACACCATCTCCATCAGAATCTTTAAATGGACAACCTGCATTTGTTTTTGGACCAGGAACATCTGGGCAAGCATCATCTTTGTCTGCAGTACCGTCACCATCTCTGTCTGGGCAACCATGTAGTATTTTTAATCCAAAAACATCCGGACATTTATCCATTATATCTGGAATTCCGTCACCGTCTGTATCTGGACAACCATGAAACATTGCTAAACCTGCAACATCTGGACATTCGTCTCTACAATCTGCAACGCCATCGCCATCAGTATCTATGTTCAGAGGATCAGGAGTGTCATCTCTATCTCTAATTCCGTCGCCATCTGTATCAGAATATCCGAATCTCCAGGTTAAACCAGCTGAATATTGCATCATTTCGAAATCAACAGGTGTATTTACTTTCTTGTATCCTCCGGTAACGTTTATCCCAACATGGTCACTAAACCAAGCATTGATACCTGCTCCTGCATTAAAACCTAAACCATTTTCGGCACCTACCCAATTTTCACCTCCACCAACATATAAAAATGGATCAAACCATCCTGATTTTCCAAAGGCATTACTTAATGCATATTTTGCATTTAAATCTATTCCTACAAATGTAGCATCCGCGCCTGTTCCCCAAGGCCTGCTTATTTCATTAACAGCACCTGCTAATTCTAAGCTAAATCCTTTTCCTAAATATCTTCCGAGAGACATTTTAGGTCCTATAGTAATATCTGAGTTCCCACCTTTAACGTCGATAGCGTTTGCTCCTAACGTTAGTATCCATGGATTCTGCGTGTCCTGAGCATTAGTGGTGCTGTAGGATACAATTAATAACACAGCCAAAAAGGCAATTTTTACATGTTTCATTTTTAGTAAGTTTAAATTTAATGTTCTTTTTTTGCAATAAGGAAAGTCTGTATCACTCCCCTCTTACTAACAAAAATATAAAAAATATATTGAAATTGATGCTGTTTTACAATTTTTCTATATGACTTTGAGTATTTTACCAACTTTAATGAAGGCATTTATCGCTTTTTCCAGATGTTCAGCGGTGTGAGCGGCGGAAAGTTGCACTCTAATTCTTGCTTTCCCTTTTGCCACAACAGGGTAAAAGAACCCAATTACATAAATGCCTTCTTCCAATAACATATTGGCCATGTCTTGCGATAGCTTGGCGTCGTAGAGCATTACGGGAACTATTGCCGAATCTCCTTTTACAATGTCAAATCCTGCTTTTGTCATCCCTTCTTTAAAATAATTGGTGTTCCATGCCAATGTATCTCTTAATGCAGTATTTTCTGAAATCATTTCAAATACTTTTAAAGAAGCGCCCACAATTGCCGGAGCCAATGAGTTTGAAAACAAGTAAGGTCTGGATCGTTGGCGCAACAATTCAATTATTTCCTTTTTTCCTGTGGTGTAACCGCCCATAGCGCCACCCAAAGCTTTCCCGAGGGTTCCTGTAATGATATCAACCCTGCCCATTACGTTTTTTAACTCTAAAGTTCCCCTTCCGGTTTTTCCAATAAACCCAGCAGCATGACATTCATCTACCATCACCAACGCATCATACTTATCGGCCAAATCACAAATTTTATCAAGCTGTGCTACAACGCCATCCATAGAAAAAACACCGTCGGTAGCTATTAATTTGAACCGGTGGTTTTTTTTATTGGCTTCAATAAGCTGTTCTTCCAGTGAATTCATGTCATTATTTTCATAACGATATCGCGCAGCTTTGCACAAACGCACCCCATCAATAATGGAAGCATGATTTAAAGAATCTGAAATTATGGCATCTTCATCTGATAAAAGTGGTTCAAAAACGCCTCCGTTTGCGTCAAAAGCGGCAGCATATAAAATAGTATCCTCTGTTTTGTAGAATTCAGCAATTTTTCGCTCCAGTTGTTTGTGAATATTCTGCGTTCCACAAATAAAACGCACTGATGACATTCCAAATCCGTGAGTGTCCATAGCATCTTTCGCTGCTTGAATGACTTCTGGGTTGTTTGACAATCCCAAATAATTATTGGCGCAAAAATTAATGACTTCTTGTCCTGTGCTAATTTTTATGACCGCATCTTGTGACGATATGATAACGCGTTCAGATTTATATAAGCCTGCATCTTTAATATCTTGCAGTTCTTTTTGTAAGTGTTGTTGTATTTTGCCGTACATATTGTTTATTTTTTTACAAATTTATACTAATTTAAACTTCTTCAATTAAAATTTCATCAGTAATATAAACCAATAATTTTTTTTCAATGGCGTAATTTAAATTTTCCAACGCCAATGCATAGGTATTAATTTGATTTTTGTGATTTTCGTCGTATTTTCCTGTTTTATAATCGATAATTGTTACGTTGTTTTTGTTAAAAATCAATCGATCCGGAATTAATATTTGCTTGTCAAAAGTCAGTATTTCCCGTTCGGTGAAAATCTTATTATTATGTTCAAAATAAGGAGAAAGTTGTTTGTGATTTAAGATTTTTATTAAAATATTGGTAAGCTCCTTTTGTTCTTCAATGGTAATTTCACCTTTAAATAAATATTGATTCACCACTTCAAGAATGTCGTTTTTTGTTTTAATTTTGGACAACATTTCGTGCAGTAAATTTCCGTAAAGTCTGGCTTTTCCCTGATCGGAATCCCAAAGCAACGAGGAATTGGCAACAATTGAAATTTGATGGTTTTTCCAAGAATTTCCAATAAAATTTTGCTGAATTGTGGTGTTGCTTTCTACTTTTTTTGAAAAAGTCATACGCATTGGATTTCCAAAACTGTATTCCTTTTTTTCAGGATTCCACAATTCGCTTTTCTTTAAAAATTGCACAAAAAGGTCGGAAGTGTTTTTGACGGTAGCCGTATCTTTACCACCCGTTTTGTCTTCAGTAACAACGTACAGTTGCTCTACAGCCCTTGTTAAGGTTACATACAACAAATTAAAATTGTCCAATTCCAATTCTTCTCTTCGTTGATCAAATAACGCTATTCCCTGTTCGCCAATGTAATTTAACTTGTCGCCGTAATTTAAAAAAACCTGTTTAATGTCGCCCAATTGGTCATCTGAATACCAAACCTTCGGATTTATTTGGCGGTATACTTCAATGTCATAAGGAAAAATAACCACCGGAAATTCCAGCCCTTTTGCTTTATGGATGGTCATAATTCTCACTGCATTTTCGGCTTCTGGCGCAACAATGCTAAATTTGTCTTTTTTCAATTCCCAGAATTCCAAAAATGCGCCTACTGAAACTTTTTTCTTTTGCTGAAACTCAAAAACAACATCTAAAAAGAATTGAATGTTTGAATCGGAATCTGGAGCCAAATTGAAACATCTTATAATGTATTCAACGCTTTCATAAAAAGGAATCTGGTGAAATTCATCAACATTAAAATGCAGTCCGTATTTTTTTAACGCTGCAAAAAATTCAACGGTTGATAAATTAATAAACCGATTTAAAAAATGGTGTTTTTCTTCCTCCAATTTAAAATATTCATATAAAAAATACAGCAATTTAATTTTGTATTCTTTGTATGAAGGATTTTCAATCACAAATAATAAGTTGATAATGAAGTTTACTTTTTCATTGTTTTTCAGCAACAAAGTTTCAGAAGAAATAATCTCAATGCCGTTTTCCGACAAATATTTTGCAATGGCAATTCCCTGATCTTTTTTCCGGACCAACACACACACGTCATTCTTTTTAAAGGAAGGATCCAAGTTTTGAATAATTTCAGCCACTTTTTTTGGATAGACCAGTGTTTTATCTTCCTCTTCATCATTTTTTTCAACAAATGAAACCTGCACATAACCGCCGGTTTTTTTGTTAATTTTTTGGCTGTTTCCTTCAAAAAATAAATTTCGATAACTTGGATTGGTTAAAAATTGGGCGCTATTCTTAAAAAAAGCATTGTTAAAATCTATAATTTCCGAATAGCTTCTGAAATTTGTTTCCAAATTTTGCAATACTTTTTCTACAAAAAACGGATTGGTATTTTTGTTTTTTTCTTCGGAAGACAGGCCAATAAACTGCTCCGATTTTCCGCCGCGCCACCTGTAAATGGATTGTTTCGCATCGCCAACCAGCAACAATTTTCCCTGTTCACCCAATTCATTTTCCGAAGAAATGGCGTGGTCTATGAGCGGAATTAAATTTTGCCACTGCAATTGGGAAGTGTCTTGCATTTCATCAATAAAATAATAACGATATTTTTCGCCTAGCCGTTCATAAATAAATGGCGCAGGCTCATTTTTAATGGTGTCGCCAATAAGTTGGTTAAACTCAGCATTTAACAAAATGTTATTTTCGGCTTTTATTTCCTGAAGCGCATTGTTTATGTAATTTAAAACTGCCAACGGAATTAAACCCTCCACAATTAAATTATTTAAAACATAGCGGGAATATTTTTCCGCATACAATTTTTTGGATTCAAAGTACAATTCCTTTAAATCTAAGGCAATATGCTCAATAATTTGCTTGGAATTGGCATTACATTTTGCCGTAAACAAATTTTTATTTTCTTCAATAGTGGTGTTTAATCGGCCCTCAAATTTCAACTCATCGGCTTTTAAAAATTTGAGTTTGGTGAGTTTTTTAAAATGATTTGGAAGATCGGCGTAGGAAAATTCGTTGTGTTCAATTTCGTTTTCATCAATAATTCTTAATGCTTTATTTCCCAAGTTTAAAAATTCAACTTCAAGCTGTTTATTTTCTTTTTGAAGTTTTTCTTTTAAAGCAGTAAATTCATCAATAGAAATTTTATGGAGCGATTTTAAATTGACGGCATCGGTTTCGTTCAGAATAATTTTGGCAAAGGATTTTAGTTCCAGCGAAATGTCCCAAGCCTTGTCATCTTCCAATTTTTGAAGTGAATAACTCACCAACAAATCGGTTAATTTTTTATCGCTCCCAATTTTAGAAATCACTATATCAACTGCTTCATTTAACAAACTTTCGGCGTCCATTTCAACTTCAAAATTTAAAGGAAGGTGTAAATCGTAAGCAAAAGTTCGTATTAATTTATGCGTAAAACTGTCGATGGTCATAATGCCAAATGCCGAATAATTTTGTAAAATGGCATTTAAAACGGCTTGAGATCTGCTAAAAATAATGGCTTCTGGTAAATTTGTTTCCTCACAAATTACCTGAAGCATATCATTTTTTTCTTCTTTTGAAAAGGTGTGCAAATTCTCAATCACGCGCGCTTTCATTTCACCGGCGGCTTTATTGGTAAAAGTTACCGCCAATATTTGCTGAAATTTATAGGTATTGTCGCTAGTTAAAAGAATTTTTAAATATTCTTTAACCAAAGTGAATGTTTTTCCGCTGCCTGCAGAAGCGCTATAGACTTGAAATGAAATTGATTTTTGCACGTGTAATTTTTATTGCAAATTAGCATTTTAAACACAAAAAGCCGAACATAATGTTCGGCTTTTTGACATTTTATGAACTTTTTAAATTCTATTCACCCTTTTAATGGCTTTTGAGAAATCTTCCAAATCATTGTTGTTTAAAATTAAATGAATGGATTCGTTGGTTACTTTTTCAGCATTGTCCAAAGGAAAACCAAGTCCAATAACAAGTTTTTTTAACACGCCTGCTTCCTCTTTTGAAGCTTCACCATCAGCAAAAACCATCGTTGCCAAATCATACAAATGCTCAATGCGTTCATCATAACTATGAGGCGTAGCTTGAGAATAATCAAGAGGATTTTCGAGTATTTCCTTATATTTTTCTTCTAAAATGTGAAATCTTCTTGCGAGTCTTTTCAATAATTTTTCTTCGTCGACTGTAATTATGTCATCTGCCAAAGCCAATCGTACAATACTTGCAAAATGCTCGAGGTTTCTTTTTTGTTCCCCGCTTAAATTATAATCCGATAATGCCATTTTTCTAATTTTTACCGCAAATATAATTAAACCTATAAAATATCCATTGTTTAAAAAGTTAAGATTTGTGTTTTATCGGATTCACCTTTTTTATCGCGTTTTTAAAATCTTCAACATCTGGCTCTTTTAAAAAGAATTTTATGGCTTCTTTCACAATTTGCCTAACATTTTCAACCGGAAAACCCAATCCCAATGCAATTTTGTCCATGGTTGTGGTTTTATCTATGGTCGGATTTTTATCCAAAAACAACATTTTGGTTAAATCATACAAGCGTTCTAAGCGTTCATCATAGCTATCGGGTGAAATTGCCTCAAAATTGGAGGGATTTTTCAAAATGGCATCAAACTCACTTTTGGTAATGTCCAATTTGTTTGCCAATCTTTCCAATAATTTAAATTCCGCATCATTAATTCTGTTATTATGCAGCGCTAATTTTACAATAGAAGCAAAATGCCCTTTGTTTTGCTCATGCAATCTGGTTTGGTATAAATCTGAAATTGACATCATGTTTCCTGTTTTATTTATTACCAATAAATTTAATAATTTTTGCCGAATTTTTCCTTATTTTTTTTAAAATGCTACCTTTGGCAAAATTTGCAAATTTGAGCAAACAAGCTATTGTTAAAACCTACGGCCAAATTGTTGAAGAAAAACAGTTGGTTCAATTACTTTTAAAGGAGCATCACCAATTTCAAATTTCGAATTTGGTTGGATCTTCATTGTCTTTTATTATTGCTGAAAGTTTTAAAAAAGTTGAAAAACCATTTCTGTTAATCTTTAATGACAAAGAAGAAGCTGCCTATTATTTAAATGATTTAGAGCAACTTATAGCCGATAAAGACGTGCTTTTTTATCCGGGTTCTTATCGAAGACCTTATCAAATCGAAGAAACCGACAACGCCAATGTTTTATTGCGTTCGGAAGTTTTAAACCGCATAAATTCTCGCAAAAAACCCGCAATAATTGTCACGTATCCTGAAGCACTTTTTGAACAAGTGGTTACCAAGGCCGAATTGAACCGGAACACGCTGAAAATAAGCATCAACGACAAATTAAGTTTGGATTTTGTAAATGAAGTGTTGTTCGAATACCATTTTAACCGGGTTGATTTTGTGAGTGAACCTGGAGAGTTTTCTGTGAGAGGAGGCATTATTGATGTGTTTTCTTATTCAAATGATGAACCTTATCGCATAGAATTTTTTGACGATGAAGTAGAAAGCATCAGAACTTTTGATGTTGAAACACAACTTTCTACTGAAAAGCTTAGCAAAATAAGCATTATGCCCAATGTTGAAAATAAGGCATTGACTGAAAAGCGCGACAGTTTTTTAAAATATATCTCCGACAAAACCATTGTTTTCACAAAAGACCTCAACCTACTTTATAATACTTTAGACACGCTTTTTGGCAAAGCAGAAAATGCTTTTAAAGACTTGTCTTCAGCTTTAAATCACGCAAAACCAAACGAACTTTTTTGCGACGGGGAACTTATAAAAAACCAGTTACAAGCTTTTTCTTTGGTTGAAATTGTAAATGCCAAAAATATTGAAACTGATTCAAAAGTGACGAATGACGTTGTCGTTTTCAACACAAAACCGCAACCTTCATTTAACAAACAATTCGATTTGCTGATTGAAAATTTTCACCAAAACAGCGAAAATGGATTCTCAAATTACCTGTTTTGCGATTCACAAAAACAAGCCGATCGTTTTCATGATATTTTTAGTGATCTTGACAAGGAATTGGAATACACAACGCTCGTTTTTCCTTTATTTCAGGGATTTATTGATGTAGAAAATAAATTAGCTTGTTATACCGACCACCAAATTTTTGAGCGTTATCACAAATTCCGATTAAAAAACGGTTACGCCAAAAAACAAACCATCACCTTAAAAGAATTGACCAATCTTGAAATTGGTGATTACGTAACGCATATTGACCACGGAATAGGGAAATTTGGCGGTCTTCAAAAAATTGATGTAGAAGGAAAACAGCAAGAAGCCATTAAATTGATTTACGGCGATCGCGATATTTTATACATCAGCATTCATTCGCTTCATAAAATTGCAAAATACAACGGCAAAGACGGCACGGCTCCCAAATTGCATAAATTGGGTTCGGGCGCCTGGAAAGCCCTAAAACAAAAAACAAAAACACGCATTCGTCATATTGCCTATAATTTGATTGAATTGTACGCAAAACGAAAAATGCAAAAAGGATTTCAATTCCATCCCGACAGTTATTTGCAACACGAACTGGAAGCCAGTTTTTTGTATGAAGATACGCCAGATCAGTCTTCTTCAACCCAAGACGTAAAAAATGACATGGAAAATGAACGTCCAATGGACCGTTTGGTTTGTGGCGATGTGGGCTTCGGAAAAACAGAAATTGCCATCAGAGCGGCGTTTAAAGCGGTTGATAACGGAAAACAAGTTGCAATTTTGGTGCCAACCACCATTTTGGCTTTTCAGCATTTTAAAACCTTTAGCGAACGGCTAAAAGATTTCCCCGTAACTGTGGAATATTTAAACCGATTTAGAACCGCAACTCAAAGAAAAGCGGTGCTGAAAGGATTGGAAGATGGTTCTGTCGACATTGTTATAGGAACGCACCAACTTACCAATTCTGCCATAAAATATAAAGATTTAGGCTTGTTAATTGTTGATGAGGAACAAAAATTTGGCGTGGCCGTTAAAGATAAATTGAAAACTTTAAAAGAAAATATTGACACGCTAACACTCACCGCAACGCCAATACCAAGAACTTTGCAATTTTCCCTGATGGCGGCTCGCGATTTATCGGTGATCAATACACCACCGCCAAATCGTGTTCCCATTGAAAGCAATGTGGTTCGTTTTAGCGAAGAAATGATTCGAGATGCAATTCGATATGAAATTCAACGTGGCGGACAAGTATTTTTTATTCATAACCGCATTGAAAATATTAAAGAAGTTGCCGGAATGTTGCAGCGATTGGTTCCCGATGCAAAAATTGGAATTGGCCACGGACAAATGGAAGGTAAAAAACTGGAAGGTTTGATGCTTGGTTTTATCAACAATGAATTTGATGTTTTGGTTTCCACAACCATTGTTGAAAGCGGTTTGGATGTGCCAAATGCAAATACCATTTTTATCAACAACGCTAACAATTTTGGCTTGTCCGATTTGCACCAAATGCGCGGACGTGTTGGGCGTTCGAACAAAAAAGCGTTTTGTTATTTTATTACGCCTCCTTATCATATGATGACCGATGATGCCCGAAAACGGATTCAGGCCATTGAATTGTTTACGGAGTTGGGCAGCGGTATTCAAATTGCCATGAAAGATTTGGAAATTCGTGGCGCCGGTGATTTGTTGGGTGGTGAACAAAGCGGATTTATCAACGATATCGGTTTTGAAACCTATCAGAAAATCTTGAATGAAACCATTGAGGAGTTGAAGGAAAATGAGTTTAAAGAATTGTATAAAGACACTTCGGAAAAACCAAAAGATTATGTAAAAGACATCCAAATTGATACCGATTTTGAAATTCTTTTTCCCGACAATTATATCAATGTAATTTCTGAACGATTGAATTTATACACCAAATTAAGCGAACTTAAAACTGAAGAGGAATTGCAAAAATTTGAATTGGAATTGAATGACCGTTTTGGCGAATTTCCTTTTCAAGTGGCGGATTTGCTAAACAGCGTGCGCATAAAATGGATTGCAAAATCTTTGGGACTTGAGCGGCTTATTCTGAAAAAACATAAAATGATCGGCTACTTTGTTTCCAATCAGCAAAGTTCTTTCTATCAAACGCCTGTTTTTGGAAAAGTTTTGCAATTTGTAAAACAAAATCCGATGGGCTGTACCATGAAAGAAAAAGAAACAAAAAACGGATTGCGATTGTTGTTGACATTTGATAAAATTACTTCGGTAAACAAAGCCTTGGCAACGCTTCAAAAAATTTAAACATTGAAAAA
>JAAFHC010000078.1 GCA_010906935.1 Gelidibacter sp. | reverse complement strand
GGCGGTTATTTCTCCAATACCGTGGTTAAATTTGCAATCACATTAAATGTTGGTGGTTCGGCCAAATGGCGTTTAACCGGACATTGTGCAATCACATTTTTAATGGCACTCACATATTTTTCAGGAAAATTCACTGGTAAATCAACAACCATGTCTATTTCGCTTACCATATTGGTCGCTCTGTCGTAATTCATTTTTTGCGTGATGCCCACTTCCTCAAATGGCAATCCTCTTTGTTGCATAAACGATCTTACAAATACCGCTGAACACATGCCTGCAGTTGCCAAAAATATTAAAAAAGGAGATTCATTCATGGTAATTTCAGCACCATTCATCAATGGAACTATGCGACCATCTTTATCAAATTTTATTTGTATTTCCATCATTAACTATTTAATTTTCAGCAAAGTTATAGCGATTACAAATAGTTATATGTAACAAAAATTACGTCCCATACCAATTAAAAATCTAGTTGGTATACATCAGGAAATTATTTTAAATAGATCTGAAGCAATTCCATCAGCCAAAAATTTGCCTTTTTTGGTGGTGACTAAAACTTTGCCCGAAAAAGTACGCAGCTCAATTTCCAGCAATCCCGATTTTATATGACGCTCTGCGCTTTTTTTTAATTCATGCAAATACATCGCGCCAAATTCTTTTTCGATCTTTTGAAAAGAAACACCCCAAATAGTGCGTAAACCTGTCATTACATATTCATTAAACCTGTTTATTTCGGAAAGTTGCTCTTTTTGGGAAGGCAATTCATCGGCAAGCAATGCGTTGATATATTTTGCGTTGTTTGAAACATTCCAACTTCTTTCAGAACCGTTAAAAGAGTGCGCTGAAGGTCCAATTCCTAAATAGTTGTGGCCAAACCAGTAGGAAGTATTGTGTTTTGAAAAATAAGCAGGATTCCCAAAATTTGAAATTTCGTAATTTACAAACCCGCGTTTTTCAGTTTCTTCCACCAAAATATGATACTGTTCCAGCGCCAAATTTTCATCAACTGGCGGGACTTTTCCTGTTTTAATCAGCTTATGCAACACTGTTTTTTCTTCCACCGTTAACGCATAACTGGAAATGTGCGGAATGTTAAAATCGAATGCCTGATTTAAATTCGACAGCCATTTTTCATTGCTCATATTTGGCACTCCGTATATTAAATCAATGGTGATATTGTCAAAATATTTGGTTGCTTCCGCCAAACATTTTTTCGATTCTTCCGCAGAATGTGCGCGATTCATAAATTTCAAATCGTCGTCAAAAAAAGATTGAATTCCAATACTTAGTCGGTTTATGGGAAGTTTCGAAAGTTCCTTAATCTTTTTTGAAGTTAAATCATCGGGATTTGCTTCCAACGTAATTTCGGCATTTTCAACCACCTCATAATTTTCATAAATGGTATCAATCAACATGCGCAATTCGTCAATCTTCAATAAAGAGGGTGTTCCTCCACCAAAATAAATGGTTTCAATTTGTTCTTGATTAAGTTCGTCTTTTCTCAATACCAATTCCCGTTTTATTGCGGTGATCATTTCGGCCTTTCTTTTTAAGGATGTAGAGAAATGAAAATCGCAATAATAACACGCTTGTTTACAAAAAGGTATGTGTATATAAATTCCTGCCAAAATGCATTTTTATTTAACCATAAATGTACACATTTTTTTAAAAAAACTGTGAAAAGTGATTTATGTTACCTTTTTTTTGAAAAGTGTATCGTAAATTTGAGAAAACCGACTAGTTATGTATGCATATATCGTTTCATTTAAGGTTAAAGACGGAGAAGGAATTACATTTGTAGAACTTCAAAAATTCGAAGAATTGACTGAGGCAAAACCCGCAGGCTTGGATCATTTTCATATTTTTAAAGACAGAATTGAAGAAAATAAGTATTTTTTGGTTGAATATTGGAATTCTAAAGCGGACAAAAATAAATTGGAAGCTTCCAAAGAACACCAGCTTTTTCATGAACACAGAAACTTGGTGATTGACAAAAAATGCGAAACTTACGAATGTGATGTGATTGTTTGATGTTGAAAGCTGAAAGCTGAAGGCTGAAGGCTGAAAGAGTTTTTTGCTTTGAACTTTGAGCTTTGAGCTTTTAACTTTGAGCTTTGAGCTTTTAACTTTGAGCTTTTAACTTTGAGCTTTTAACTTTTAACTTTTAACCTGCCTCCGGCAGGCAGGCCTTTTTTCGTCAATTATTCTTTTACTCTTTTTCCGTTTTGTTTCACAAAAGCATCCCAGCCGGTATAATTTTTTTCTGATGTGATATTTCCGCCATTGTAAAAATGACATACCGCAGCGGCCAATCCGTCTGTGGCATCTAAGTTTGTTGGCGATTCTTTAATTTTCAGCAAACTCTGCAACATTTTGGCTACTTGCTCTTTGCTCGCATTTCCATTCCCGGTAATGGCCATTTTTATTTTTTTTGGCGAGTATTCCGTGATTGGAATTTCTCGAGACAAACCCGCAGCCATCGCAACACCTTGTGCGCGTCCCAATTTTAACATCGACTGCACATTTTTTCCGAAGAAAGGCGCTTCAATTGCAATTTCGTCGGGATGATAGGTGTCAATAAGTTGAATGGTGTGTTCAAAAATGAGTTTGAGCTTTAAATAATGGTCATCATATTTTTTGAGCACTAATTCATCCATCCGAATTAATTCCATTTTTTTATTGACTATTTTTATCAACCCAAAACCCATAATGGTTGTTCCCGGATCAATTCCCAATATGATTTTTTCTGTGCTCAATTAGTTGTTTATTTGTAAAACCAAATGTACAATAACTTGCACAAATATAAACGCTTCATTTTTTTGCTGATCAAATTAGCAATAGTTATTGGTGCGTTTTATTTTATATTTCGGCAGTTGGCCAACAATGAACTTTTGTCATTCGCACAATTGAACCAACAAATAAATAGACTGTTTTCTAAAAATACCTGGTTGCTTTTGATGTTGCTTTTGTTTACCGATATCAATTGGATTTTAGAAATTTTTAAGTGGAAAACATTGGCTTCCTTTGAAAAAAAAATCACTTTTTTTGAAGCGTACGAACAATGTTTTGCCTCCTTAACTGCTTCTATGATCACCCCAAACAGGATTGGGGAATACGGCGCAAAAGCGCTCTATTTTGAAAAGAATCTGCGGAAAAAAGTCATGGTTTTAAATCTGGCAGGAAATTTAAGTCAGTTCACCGTCACCCTATTTTTCGGAATCTTCGGAATGTTCTTTTTGATTTCAAATTTTGAAATTGGTTTGTTCTCCTTTAACACTTCCAAGTTCTTTTTATTTTTAAACATTTTATTGCTGCTTTTTTTAATTGGAAGAATTTTTGGCTTCACAAAAAAATTGAACCTATTGACCCTTAAAATACGCGATTATTCAAAAGAATTGCCGTTGAAAATTCACCTGAAAACACTTGCTTATTCTTTGTTTCGCTATTTGGTTTTTTCACATCAATTTTACTTTTTATTAAGACTTTTTGACGTGGAAGCCGATTATTTTACGCTCATAAACTTCATTTTTTGCACGTATTTTATTGCGTCTTTAATTCCAGGTTTGGCCATTTTCGATTGGGCAATTAAAGGTTCTGTCGCCGTATTTGTTTTTGGCTTTATGGGTGCAAATCCGCTCACCATTGTCACCGTTACCACTTTAATGTGGTTGTTAAATTTCGCCATTCCTGCAATTTTAGGAAGTATCTTTGTGTTGAACTTTAAAATGATTGCTGAAAAATGATTTACGTATCAATTCTTATTTCGATCATTTATTTGGCGTTGATTATTGCTTTTATGATTGGTTTTGGGAAAATAGCATTGGTGAAAAATAATGATGCAGTCCCAAAAAACAGATTTTCCATAGTGATTCCATTCAGAAACGAAGCGCACAATTTTCCCCATTTATTGAAATCGCTTTTGAAACTGAATTATCCTTCGGAATTATTTGAAATTTTGTTGGTAAATGATGATTCACAAGACCATTTTAATCCGATTCTTGAAGAATTCAGAAAGCAAAATCCCTTTTTAAATTTGTGCTTGACACAAAATATACGAAAAACAAATTCACCTAAAAAAGACGCCATTAACACTGCCATAAATTTGTCGAATTTTGAATGGATTGTCACTACAGATGCAGATTGTGTGGTTCCTGCAAATTGGTTGCAATTGTTCAATCAATTTATTGAAGACGAAAATCCCGTTTTTATAAGTGCTCCGGTAAAATTCATCGCGCAAAATTCATGGCTGTTTCATTTTCAACATTTAAATTTTATAAGCCTTGTGGGAAGCACCATTGGCGGATTTGGGATTGGGAACCCTTTTATGTGCAATGGCGCCAATTTATGCTACCGGAAAGAAACTTTTTTTGATTTGCATAGATTTGATGGCAATGCCAATATTGCCAGTGGCGACGATATTTTTTTGATGGAAAAAATGTTTAAAACGTATCCCAATCAAGTAAAATTCTTAAAATCGCAGGAAGTCCTTGTGGAAACAAAATCGGAAATAAGTTGGAAACTGTTTATCAATCAGCAAATTCGCTGGGCATCCAAATCGGTTTCCTATCACAGTTTATTTGCGAAATTTGTTGGACTCGTCGTATTTTTAGAAAATTTAATGGTGTTGATTTTAGGAATCTCGGCACTGTTATTTCCAAAGTTTTGGATTTCCTTTATGCTTGTTTTTGCCTTAAAAATCGTTGTTGATTTTATGCTGATTGCAAAGACTTCCTTTTTTCTGAAAAGCACAAACTCCTTAAAACACTATTTACCCGTAAGTTTATGGTATCCGTTTTTTATCGTTTTTACAGGATGCTTCTCCCTATTTAAAAACTACGAATGGAAAGGCCGACGTTTTAAAAAATAAAAATTCAGCAAATAGGCAAAGCAAGTGTCATTATTTCACACCAAAAAAAGCATTCACAAGGCTATCCAAATTCATCCAAACATAGATGATCACCAGCAATAAAACTGCCAAAGCTATGCCTCGTTTGTAATTTGGTTTTTTACGTTTTTTAAATCTGTGTTCCATTTTTTTGTATTAAAAATTTAGTAAAAGCGATAAGGGAATAGAGAATAGAGAATAGAGAATAGGGAAAAGATAATATGACCTTTCGAACTCCTTTTAACTTTTAACTTCTAATATCTAACCTACCTCCGGCAGGCAAGCTTTGAGCTTTCAGCTTTGAGCCTTGAACTTTTAACCTACCTCCGGCAGGCAAGCTTTGAGCTTTCAGCTTTGAGCCTTGAACTTTTGTCCTACCTCCGGCAGGCAAGCTTTGAGCTTTCAGCTTTGAGCCTTGAACTTTCAACTTACCTCCGGCAGGCAAGCTTTGAGCCTTGAACTTTCAACTTACCTCCGGCAGGCAGGCTTTTTTCCCTCTCAGCATTTCTCGTTTTCCCGGTGGGCCAGGCAATTTTTCGACGGAGAAACCGACGGCCAACATGGCTCTTCTAACGCTTCCTTTGGCGCTGTAAGTTACTAAAACACCACCTATTTTCAAAGCTTTGTACATTTTTTCAAATATTTCTTCTGTCCACAATTCAGGTTGAACCCTGGCACCAAAAGCATCAAAATAAATAAGATCGAACTTGTTTTCGTCGTTTATTTCGTTAAAAAACTGTTTGCGCTTTGTCAGAGAAAAGTCGGGAGAAATTTCCCCTTTAATTTTCCAATCCTGCTGGTGCATTTGGTTAAAAACATCGGAGTACTCATTCGCGTTTAATTGATTGACATAATTCATTTTTTCAACCTCTTCAGCAGCCAACGGATACGCTTCAACACCCACATAATCAATTTCCAGTTTCATTTTCGCAGCTTCCAAAAAAGTGATGAAACCATTGAGTCCGGTTCCAAAACCAATTTCCAACAAACTTATTTTTTGATCAGCAAAAAGTGATAAGCCATTTTTTATAAAAACATGCTTTGCCTCTTGAATTGCGCCATGTTTGGAATGGTATTGCTCGTCCCAGTCAGGAATATGAATGGTGGTGGAACCATCGGCAGTGATCATTATTTTTCTTTCCAAAATTTCTAAAAATTAAAAATTTACATTTTTTAGGAAGCAAATCAACATTAACAGCTTGTTTTTCAGCAAATTTACATCATTTCAGATTGCGTAATTTTTATAAAAAAATAAGACAAAACAACTATTAAATGTCAATTATGCAATTTTATTTTATTCCTATTGCTCAAATGAATATTTTTCATCAAATATATTAAAAATAAGACATTAAGCCCGACAAAAATTAAAACTGTGAATTAAAAAATTATAGTAAATTTGCGTAACTAAATATAGACTTACAATGGCTTTACATATTGAAAAAACAACAAAATCGAAAATTTCAGAAGTTGATTTTAACAATTTAACGTTTGGAAAAGTTTTTACCGACCATATGTTTGAATGTGATTATGAAAATGGCACATGGCAAACGCCTCAAATTGTGCCTTATCATCCTTTAACTTTGGATCCTTCTGCAAAAGTTTTTCATTACGGACAAGCTGTTTTTGAAGGCATGAAAGCATATAAAGATGACCATGATGATGTTTGGTTGTTTAGACCCGACCAAAATCAGGAACGCATCAACAAGTCGGCCGAAAGATTGGATATGCCTGCGTTTCCAAAAGATTTATTTTTTGAAGGTTTAAATGAATTGTTGAAATTAGATAAAGATTGGGTAAAAAAAGGACAGGATAACGCACTTTACATTCGACCATTTATTATTGCAACGGAACTTTGCGTATCGGCATCGACTTCAAACCAATATAAATTTATGATTATTTGTTCCCCTGTTCAGTCCTATTATTCAGGAGAAGTTAAAGTGGTTTTTGCCGATAAATACAGCAGATCTGCCAACGGCGGTGTTGGCGCGGCAAAAGCGGCAGGTAATTACGCAGGCTCTTTTTATCCAACCAAATTGGCAAATCAGCAAGGATTTCAACAGGTAGTTTGGACAGATTCCTGCACCCACGAATTGTTGGAAGAAGCAGGTGTGATGAATGTTTTTTTCAGGGTAAATGACACTTTATTGACTGCACCAGTAAGTGACAGAATTTTAGATGGCGTAACCCGAAAAAGCATTGTTCAATTTTGTGAGGATCAAGAAATTAACATTGAAGTGAGGCCGGTAAAAGTCGCTGAAATTGTGGAAGCAGCCCGTAAAGGTGAATTGTTGGAAATGTTTGGCGCCGGAACAGCAGCGGTAGTAAGCGTTATCACTGCTTTTTCAAACAAAGGAGAATATTTTGAATTGCCAAAAGTGGAAAACAGTTTTGCCTCAATCATAAAAAAAGGAATTACTGATATCCAACGCAAAAAAGTGGAGGATAAATTTGGCTGGACTTATAAAGTGAAATAAATCCAATTTGGATAACATTGCCAAAAAGCTTACTTTTATTGCGTAGAAATTATAAAACAATCGGATGTATCATCCGATTGTTTGGCATATTATTTGGTCTTAATCCCGCAAAAAAAACAGCATATGACTACCTTAGAAAAAGCGACGAGTGAACTACAGGAAAAAGGGTTTTTAGATATTAAAACTCCAGGTATTGATTACGTAAAGGAAATAAACCGACTTCGGAAAGAAAAAAACGCCGTTATTCTTGCGCATTATTACCAAGAAGATGCCATACAAGATATTGCAGATTTTGTAGGGGACAGTTTGGCTTTGGCACAACAAGCCGCTAAAACCAGCGCTGATATTATTGTGTTTGCCGGAGTGCATTTTATGGCCGAAACTGCCAAAATATTAAATCCGTCCAAAAAAGTTTTATTGCCTGATTTAAAAGCTGGCTGTTCGTTGGCCGACTCTTGTCCGCCCGCCGATTTCGCCGCATTTAAAAAATTGCATCCCAATCATTTGGTGGTTTCTTATGTAAACACTTCCGCAGAAATAAAATCGATGACCGATATTGTTTGCACTTCTTCAAACGCCGAAAAAATCATCAATTCCATCCCAAAAGAACAACCAATCATTTTTGCGCCGGATCGTAATTTAGGTGCCTGGCTAATCAAAAAAACGGGTCGGGAGATGGTACTTTGGGATGGCGCTTGTATGGTTCATGAAGCTTTTTCCATAGATAAAATTTTGAAATTATACGCTGAAAATCCGGATGCTGAAATTATTGCACATCCTGAGTCTAAAGAACATTTATTGAAAGTTGCCAAATATGTTGGCTCAACTTCGGGATTGTTGAATTACGTTAAAACAAGCAAGGCGAAAAAATTTATTGTGGCCACTGAAGTGGGTATTTTACACAAAATGCATCAGGAATCACCCGATAAAATTTTAATTCCTGCACCTGTTGACGACGACAACTGCAATTGCAGCGAATGTTTTTATATGAAAATGAATACGATGCAAAAATTATATTTATGTTTAAAACATGAATTGCCTGAAGTTCATGTGGAAGAAGCATTACGCAAAAAAGCATTGGTTTCTATTGAACGCATGCTTGAACTTTCGAAATAACAAACAGATCAAATGAATGCTGAAAAAAAATCATACAACTCCGATTTTCTAATCATAGGTTCAGGAATCGCTGGGTTGAGTTTTGCTTTAAAAGTGGCAAATCACTTTAAAGATGCCTCGGTTACTATTATCACGAAAAGCGAAAAGAGTGAAAGCAACACCAAATATGCCCAAGGCGGAATTGCCACTGTTTGGAATGAAACCGTTGATTCCTTTGAGCAACATATAAAGGACACTTTAATTGCTGGTGACGGTTTGTGCGATGAGGAAGTGGTTAAAATGGTGGTTGAAGATGCGCCTGCCCGACTCAGAGAATTGATGGAATGGGGAGCCATATTTGATAAAACTTCAAAAGGAAATTTTTCTTTGGGAAGAGAAGGAGGCCATTCACAAGACCGAATTTTACATCACGAAGACCTTACGGGCGCCGAAATTGAAAGAGCACTTATTGCACAAGTTGACAAAACCAAAAATATTCAATTTTTGACACACCATTTTGCCATTGATTTAATTACGGAACACCAAGTTAAAAAAAGGCAAACGTCTGTTTCAGAAAAAATTACCTGCTATGGCGCTTATGTATTGGACGAGAAAGAAAATGTGGTGAATACATTTGGGGCCAAAGTTACGATGTTGGCTTCAGGCGGAAACGGACAGGTTTATTTTACCACCACAAATCCGGTAGTTGCCACCGGCGACGGAATTGCGATGGCTTATAGGGCGATGGCAGAAGTTTCAGAGGTTGAGTTTATCCAGTTTCATCCAACTGCTTTATACAATCCCGGCGAATATCCGGCTTTTTTAATTTCAGAAGCTGTGCGAGGCGCTGGTGCTATTTTAAGAGATTATTACGGCAACCGATTTATGCATAAATATGACGAGCGTGAAGAATTGGCATCACGGGATATTGTGGCAAGAGCCATTGACCATGAGCTTAAAATAAGCGGAATGCCGAACGTTTATTTAGATTGCACCCACTTGGAATATGAAACTTTTAAAAAACACTTTCCAAACATTACAGAAAAATGCCTGACTTTAGGTATTGATGTTCGCAAGGATTTTATTCCGGTATCACCCGCAGCACATTATATTTGCGGTGGCGTAAACGTGAATAAAAAAGGAAAAACCTCCATTAAAAACTTATATGGTGCCGGTGAAGTTACCAGAACCGGACTACATGGCGCCAACCGATTGGCTTCAAATTCTTTGTTGGAAGGCATTGTTTTTGCCCACAGGGCTTTTGAAAATTTAACCCAGCGATTTGATAAAATTAAAGCACCCAAAAATATTCCGGACTGGAATGACAGCGGCGTGGTAAAAAACATGGAGAAAATTTTAATTACGCACGACAGAAATGAGGTGAAAACCATTATGAGCAATTATGTTGGGATTGTTCGTTCCAATGAACGTTTGTTACGCGCAGAAAGAAAACTTCATGTGTTGTTTGAAGACAACAAACGCCTTTACGACCATTCTGAACTTTCCGTAGATTTGTGCGAACTGAGAAACTTAATTACAACGGCATTTTTAATTACGCGGTTTTCCAAAGAAAGAAAAGAAAACAGGGGCGGATTTTACAATGTAGACTTAGACATTGTAATGAAATAAACTATACATTTTGACTTGTTCTTTTACCCTTTATTTCATTACAAAGCCTTAGTAAAAAAGGAGCTTTAAAAGCTCCTTTTTTTTATTTCAATTACCATATTTTAACCCTGTCATCAGGTTCTAAATACATTTTATCTTCTGGCTTGATATTAAATGCCTCATAAAATGCTTCAACATTTGTTAAAGGCATATAAGCCCTGTACATTCCCGGCGCATGCGGGTCGGTTTTTATCAAATTACGCAAAGCATCCTCACGCATTTTAGTTCTCCAAACGGTTGCCCAAGAGATAAAAAATCGTTGTTCTGCTGTAAATCCATCAATTTTCTCAGGTTTTCCATTTGTTTTATAGAACAATTGTAAACCTTCAAAAGCGGCATTAACACCGCCTAAATCACCAATATTTTCCCCTAAATTGAATTTCCCGTTTAAGTGTACTTCCGGCAATGCTTCAACAGCACTGTATTGGTCTGCCAATTTGGTTCCAAGCACGGTGAATTTTTCTAAATCCTCAGCAGTCCACCAATCCACCAAATTGCCATCACCGTCAAATCTCGAACCTGAATCGTCAAAACTATGAGAAATTTCATGTCCGATTACTGCACCAATTCCACCGTAATTAACGGCTTCATCTGCTAAATAATTGTAAAAAGGCGGTTGTAAAATCGCTGCCGGAAATACAATTTCATTATTGGTGGCATTAAAATAAGCATTCACGGTTTGCGGTGACATTCCCCATTCTGTTCTGTCTACAGGATTTCCAAATTTTGCAATATTTTTATCGAAATTCCATTTTCTGGCATTCATTGAATTTTGGAAATAAGAACCACCGTCTTTTACGCCAACAGCCACAAGTGCCGAATAATCTTTCCATTTATCGGGATACGCAATTTTAACGGTTAATTTATGCAATTTTTCTATGGCCTTTTGTTTTGTGTCATCACTCATCCAAGGTAATTTTTGTATTCTGATTTCATAACCGGCCATCACATTTTTAATCATTTCCATTGCTTTTGCTTTGGCTTCCGGCGGAAATTTTTTATCAACGTACAATTTTCCCAACGCTTCACCAATAACGCCATTTATAGAGCCTAAAGCTCTTTCATTGCGAGGAAGTTGTTTCAAAGCGCCTGTTAATTCTTTACTATAAAATTCCCAATTTGCAACTTCAATATCATCACTTAACATATTTGCAGCACCGTTTATTGCCGTCCATTTTAAATACAATTTAATGTCGTCAACAGAACTTGCTTTGATGATGGAATCCATGGCTGCCATATATTTTGGCTGACTAACCACAACGGTATCTATTTTAGCGATGCCAATACCCGTAAAATAAGTATTCCAATGAATTGTTGAAGTAAGTGTTGCCAATTCGTCGATACTTTTTGGGTTGTATGATTTTCTGCGATCCCTTGATTCTTCTTTGGTCATTCTTGGTTTTGCCAAATGGTATTCATAATCGAAAATACGCTGTGCATTTTTGCTTGCAATTTCTTTGGAATCACCATAAAATTGAAGCATTTTGGCAATATGGGCAATATATTTTTCTCTTTTTAATTTGGTGT
>JAAFHC010000295.1 GCA_010906935.1 Gelidibacter sp. | reverse complement strand
GAACCAGCAGCTCCCTGCACATATAACCTGTCTTCACCGCTTTGGTGCGGGGCCAGATCTCTTTTTAGTACATTTGATTTTATGGCGCCAAACGCAAATTCGAAATTGTGTTTGGTTCTAACGCCCAATTCACCGTTAATTTTATTGCCGTTTAAATCTACCGTTGCACCTTCATCTTCATCTTTTGAATAATAAATAACCATTCTGGCATTTGCCATATTCAGTGAAACTATATGAGATTTATTGGATGTCAACGCTTCTGCTTCAATATAAAAACCTCTAAAATAACGCTGAAAATTATCAAGGGACTGAAACTCTGCTCCGGCAGCATTGTCAACAAAAATTTGCTTAATTAAACTTTCATTTAAAGGTATTTTAATACTTGGACTTTTATCTGTTGCTTTTATGGTATCCATTTTATAAGAAGTAATGCCATTGGGCATATATCTTTTTATGTAAGCCACCGTATCATTTGGATTGACTTTGAAGTTTCCTGAATAAAAAGGGGTGTCTCCTTTTTGAAATTCCTTGTCTGAATAATAAATAGCAGGTTTTGAAGGATCGTTTGGATCTAAGGTATTTAAAAAAGTTCCCAATTCATAAATACCTAATTTAAATTCAACGTTAGCGTCTCCAAATACTGAATCGATAGAAAATTTTGGTTTTCCGTTGGTATATTTATCAGCTGATTTGGTAGATTGATATGGAATAAACATTAAAACGGAATCTATCCCGTAATTTGTACCGTAATTATACGCAGTGCCGACTGTAGGTAGCGCCAATTGAGACACAATGGATGCTTTTAACGTCCCAAATTCATTATCGGAATAAACACCCAATAAATATTGTGCTATACCGCTGGCAGGCACTTTGGTGATGTTTTTATTAGCCGTTGTAACATCAGTTATTTGTTTGTCTGTGCTAAAATTATTGTTGTTAACCAGGTTAACGCCAATACTTTCAATTTCCTTTTCGCACGAAATTATAGTAAAAAAAACGATTGAGAATAG
>JAAFHC010000077.1 GCA_010906935.1 Gelidibacter sp. | reverse complement strand
GCAATCCATTGTTTCATCATTTCTCTCGAATCTTGTGCCGGATAACCCAATACCGTTTTTCCTGCTTCAACATCATTCATGACGCCTGAGCCTCCTGCTACAACTGCACCTGAATGAACAGTAACGTGGTCGGAAATGGAAGCGCTTCCGCCAATAACAACACCGTCGCCAAGCGTAACCGAACCCGCCAAACCGCTATGACCGGCCATAATACAAAATCGACCCATCACACTATTGTGGCCAATTTGCACCAAATTGTCAATTTTACAGCCATCTCCAATTTGTGTCGAACTAAATTTGCCGCGATCTACACAAGAATTTGCCCCTATTTCCACGTAATTTCCAATAATTACATTGCCAATGTGCGGAATTTTAACCAAACCTCTACCATCTTCACTGGCGCAATAGCCAAATCCGTCTCCGCCAATGCTCACATTGAGATGAAAAATGCAAAAACTGCCTATTTCGCATCGTTCCCGAATGACGGTTCCCGACCAAATTACGGTTCCGTTTCCAATACTGGTTTCATCAAAAATGGTCACATTTGGATATAAAATAACGCCATCACCCAACACCACATTTTTTCCTATATAACAGTTGGCACCTATTTTACAGTTTTTTCCAATGGTTGCAGAAGCATGAACCACTGCTGTGGCGTGAATTTCTTCTTCAAAAACAGGAGGCTCCGGACTGAACATTTCCAGCAATTTAGCCATCGCCAAATCGGCATTTTTTACTTTAATCAAAGCGCGATTTTCTCCGGGCTCTAAGTCTAGACCTTCATTTACAATAGCCGCACAGGCTTTGGAGGTTTCCCACAATCGCAAGTATTTTTTGCTTCCTATAAATGAAATATGTTTGGTCTCGGCCTTTTCCAATTGTTCTGGGCCGCTTATTTGTTGTTTGGTGTCACCAACCAAAGTACCTTTTAAAAGCTGGTTAATTTCCTTTATTGAATATGTTTTCATGAATTTTCTTCGGTATAAATTTTCTTTGGTTTTTATGGATTTTGTCTGATAAAAACCGGCGGCAAATTACAACAAACTTTTGATTGGAAGTGAAGCCAGATTAAATTATGGGTTTTTATGCTGTATAATAGTTTTAAAACTTGCAATCAATTTAAATAAAAGCACGCAATACAAAATTCCAATTGAACTTGGTAATTTGTATCTTTGCTTTGGTAAATGAAAAGACATAAAATTGGCAGAAACTATTTTTTGAGTCAATTTTTTAACATAAATATAGCTGCCGGCAAATTTGATTATGACAGAAATTATAGAGGATACTAAGGAAAAAGTTGTTTTGATAGGGTTGATAACACAATATCAAAATGAAGAAAAATGCAATGAATATTTGGATGAACTGGAATTTTTAACGCTCACCGCAGGCGGAATTGCCGTAAAAAGATTTGTCCAAAAGTTAGAAACTCCCAATCCCAAAACGTTTATCGGAACCGGTAAATTGGAGGATGTGCGCCAATATATTGAAGCCAATAACGTTGGAACGGTTATTTTTGATGATGAATTAAAGTCTTCTCAGCTGCGAAATATTGAAAAGGTGCTGAACATCAAAGTGCTGGACAGAACCAATTTAATACTCGATATTTTTGCCGCAAGAGCGCAAACAAGCTACGCCAGAACCCAAGTTGAACTGGCGCAATGCCAATATTTATTGCCGCGTTTGACCCGACTTTGGACCCACTTGGAACGCCAAAAAGGGGGAATTGGATTGCGTGGTCCCGGTGAAACGGAGATTGAAACCGACCGTCGAATTATTAGGGACAAAATTTCTTTGCTGAAAAAAAAGCTGGAAATTGTGGACAAACAAATGGCGGTTCAACGCAAAAATCGCGGAAAAATGGTGCGTGTCGCTTTGGTGGGTTACACCAATGTTGGGAAATCTACTTTGATGAACGTGGTGAGCAAAAGCGATGTTTTTGCTGAAAATAAATTGTTTGCAACCTTGGATACTACCGTTAGAAAAGTGGTGATTAAAAACCTTCCTTTTTTGCTGACAGACACGGTTGGATTTATTAGAAAATTGCCGACACAACTCATAGAATCATTTAAATCTACGTTGGATGAGGTTCGCGAAGCCGATTTGTTGTTGCACGTGGTAGATATTTCGCACCCGAATTTTGAAGATCATATGGCCTCTGTAAACAAAACCTTGGCAGAAATAGGAAGCGCCGACAAGCCAACCATTATCGTTTTTAATAAAATTGATGCATTTACGCATCAAACAATTGATGACGATGATTTGGTGACCGAAAAAACCGAAATTCACTTTTCTTTGGAGGAATGGAAAAAAACATGGATGAACAGGCTCGACAATAATTGTGTGTTTATTTCTGCTTTGAACAAAGAAAATATGGAAGCTTTTAAAGAAAAAGTTTTTGAAGAAGTGAAAAAAATTCACATCACTCGTTTTCCTTATAACGATTTGTTGTACGAAGAATTTGAGGAGGAAATTTAGGTTGATTATTCAGAAAAAATTAAAAAAATTTAGTTGTTTTTTTTGTAAAGCGGCACAGTAGAGCAGGCTTCGCCAAACATAATGGATTTAACCACCGGCTGCAATTTTTCAATCAGTTGAATATAAGCGGTTTCCGGAATTGGTTTGCTGGAGCAGCCTTTGACAATCACCCGTTTTTCCGCATAATCTTCCACATTAAAATGCGCGATTAGCTCCTGAAAAATAGAAGTTTCCAAAGCGGCCAAATTTCCGACCACAATTTTTTTGGCAAAAGGAGAAACATAAGTGGTAATCAACATATAGGCCCAAGAAGGAATAATGGCATCAGAGGAACAAGTCAAAGCAACAAAATGATTTTTGTACTGGCTCCAGTCGTGATTTTTCAAGTGTTCCCGAAAATCGGTTTCTTTCAAAATTTGTTCGTGAAACAACCAGTTTTTAATGTCAATAAGGGTTCTCTCGCCTTTCGGATAAAAATCTTCCAGATCAATTGTTTTCAACTTGCTGTTCGCAACCCTATTTACAATTTCATCGGCCATTACAGAAATCCGAGTTCTAATTTTGCTTCTTCACTCATCATATCCTGCGTCCACATTGGGTCAAAAGTAATTTCAACTTCGGCATTTTTAACTTCCTCAATGGTTTTTACCTTTTCTTCAACTTCCACCGGCAAGGTTTCGGCAACTGGGCAATTGGGCGAAGTTAGGGTCATTAAAATTTTAACGTCGTTGTTTTCACTTACAAAAACGTCATAAATTAAACCCAATTCAAATATATCAACAGGAATTTCGGGATCGTAAATAGTTTTTAGTTTCGCAACTATTTTATCGCCAAGTTCTTGTGCGTGTTTGCTGTTCATTTTAAAAATCTTTCTTTATATTCATTCTAAATAAGCGCAAATATACAATTATTTACCTATTTGCATAACTATTAACGGCTAAAATCTCATCTTATCAATAGAATTTTTTGGATAGAATTTTTTGGGCGTTCCCGCTGAAAAAGCGGTCGGGTTTTTCGTTTCAATCTTTTTTACTTCGCCAAAAGGCGAATCAAAAAAGGATTTTATCTTCAACCCCTAACGCGACTTCACTTAATAAGTCATGTTACGCAAGAATAAGATAAATTTCACTGCTTTTAACAATTGAATTATTGATAACTTTAAAGCTGTAAAAAGGTTAAATTTGCATAAAACCAAAATGAAAAACTTTGTAGATTTATATACCGATTATTTGATAAGTTCAAGTTCTTACACCACTGCAACAGGCATGGCATCTTTACTTTCAATTAAACACGACAAAATCACAAAAGCGTTGTCTAGTGGTGTTTATGATAGCAAATTTTTATGGAAATATGCCAAACCCTACATTCAAGAATTGACACAAAGTAAGGAGAGAATAATTTTAAGTTTCGATGACTCGATAGAGGAAAAACAATACACAGATGAGAGTGAATTAAACTGTTGGCATTACGACCACGTGTTTGGGAGGTCTGTAAAAGGTATTAATTTTTTGAGTGCTTTAGTAGAAGTTGCCGGTATGCGATTGCCTTGTGCTGTTGAGTTTATAAAGAAAGATGTCTGGGAAACGGATTTAAAAACAGGCAAGAAAAAGCGAAAAAGCAAGATTACTAAAAATGAATTATTTAGAAATATGCTTCGAGAATGTTACGGTAAATTTCAGTTCGATTATGTTTTAGCAGATAGTTGGTACTCATCGATAGAGAATATGATATGCTCAAAAAAAGAGCTTAAAACTGATTTTATTATGGCATTGAAAAGCAATCGTAAAGTAGCATTGTCTTTGGAGGACAAACAAAATGAAACATACATAGGTATTGAAACACTACAGCTGGGACAGCAGACCGTGGAGATTTGGTTCGAGAATTTAGATTTTCCGCTGTTGCTTACAAAGCAAGTTTTCAAAAACGAGAATGGTACAGTCGGCGAGTTGTACTTGGCTTGTAGTGATTTAAACCTGTCGTATGAAGAAATCACTACAATCTACAAAAAACGGTGGGCAGTAGAGGAATATCATAAATCGATAAAAAGTAACACAGGATTTTCAAAATCACCAACAAAAATAATCAAAACTCAAACAAATCACTTTGTACTATCCATTGTAGCTTACATAAAGTTAGAATGGCTCAAACAGAGAACAGGAAAAAATCATTTTGCAATGAAAGCTCAAATCTATTTATCAGCCCAACAAGCCGCCTATGCAGAACTTAAAAAGTTATCAACACCAAGAGCGGCATAATGCTGTTTTTTTAATTATTTTTTGCGTAACGTGAGTTAATAATTAATAATGAAAAATGAATGATTTCCATAAGCTGGCGTGACCTTCCAGCTCGTGACTACACTAACAAAAGCACGAGCGAGACGCTAGCGCTAGCGAAGGAACTTCCAACTTCCGACTTCCGTCTTCGAACTTCGGACTTCGGACTTCCGCTTCCGACTTCCGTCATAAGCTAGCGCGAGCTTCCAGCTCGTGACTACACAAATTAGGGGTTAACAAAAGCACGAGCGAGACGCTCGCGCCAGCGAAGGAACTTCCGTCTTCGGACTTCGGACTTCGGACTTCCGACTTTTTAACTTAATTTCGACTGAAAAGCCAAGGCGTACAATTTTATTTGCTTAATCATGGACACCAATCCGTTAGCGCGTGTTGGCGATAAATGTTCTTTCAGGCCAATTTTATCCACAAAATATAAATCGGCGTCTAAGATGTCTTTAGGTTTTTGTTTGTTAAAAACACGCAACAAAAGCGCCACAATTCCTTTGGTTAAAATAGCATCGCTGTCGGCCGTAAATTTAATTTTGTCGCCTTCAATTTCAGAATGCAGCCATACTTTCGACTGGCAGCCCGAAATTAAATTCGAATCTGTTTTAAATTCATCCTTAATCATTGGCAGCGATTTTCCCAATTCTATAATATATTCATAACGTTCCATCCAATCTTCAAAAAAGGAAAACTCGTCTATAATTTCTTCTTGTATTTCTTTGATAGTCATTTTTTAAACTTATTTTTGCAAAAGTAAACACATCTATATTCTAAAAAAAATATTAACCAATTTAATCCCATTTAGGAGTGTGTTAACCACCGTAAAATATGAGTAAATTACTAATTATTGGAACCGTTGCTTTTGACGCTATTGAAACTCCGTTTGGAAAAACGGACAAAATTTTAGGAGGTTCCGCAACCTATATTTCACTTTCCGCATCACAATTTGGTATTTATTCTGGAATTGTTTCTGTTGTTGGAGGCGATTTCCCGAAGAAATATTTAGAAAAATTAAATCTCAGAAATATCAATACCGATGGCATTGAAATTATTGAGGACGAAAAAACGTTTTTCTGGAGCGGCAAATACCACAACGATTTAAATTCGCGAGATACTTTAATCACCGATTTAAATGTGTTGGCAAATTTTAAACCTGTTGTTCCTGAAGATTTTACTGATACCGATTATTTAATTTTAGGAAATTTACACCCGGCTGTGCAAATGTCGGTAATCAATCAAATTCCAAAGCGACCAAAATTGGTGGTGTTGGATACGATGAATTTTTGGATGGACAATACTTGGAGTGAGTTGATGGAAGTGATTGCGAAAATAGACGTAATTACCATCAATGATGAGGAAGCGCGCCAGCTTTCCGGAGAATATTCTTTGGTAAAAGCTGCCCAAAAAATTCAGGAAATGGGACCAAAATATGTGATCATCAAAAAAGGGGAACACGGCGCTTTGTTATTTAATGGCGATAATGTGTTTTTTGCGCCTGCATTGCCGTTGGAAGAAGTTTTCGATCCAACAGGAGCGGGAGATACTTTTGCTGGCGGATTTATGGGCCATATCACCAAAACAGGCGATATTTCATTTGAAAATATGAAACGAGCCGTTATTGCAGGTTCCAATCTGGCTTCATTTTGTGTGGAGAAATTTGGCACCGAGCGCATGGAAAATTTGACGCACGAAGAAATACAAAAACGATTATTGCAGTTTAAACAATTGACACAATTTGAAATTGAATTAGGTTAAAATGAATTCCGCTTGTGTGCGGAATTTTTTTATTGAATTCACAATATAATACTACTACTATGAGCGACGCTATTAAACACGAATGTGGAATTGCAATGGTGAGAATGTTAAAACCATTGCAATATTATAAAGACAAATACGGGACGGCGTTTTATGGCTTAAACAAAATGTATTTGTTGATGGAAAAACAGCACAATCGCGGTCAGGATGGTGCGGGTTTGGCAAGCATTAAATTTAACGTAGCACCGGGAACGCGCTATATTAGTCGTATTCGCTCCAACGAAGACCAGCCAATTCAAGACATTTTCGACCAAATTAATGGCCGGTTAAATAGTTTAAATATAGAGTTCCCCGATAAAATTGATGATGTGGAATGGCAACTGAACAATGCGCCATACATTGGGAATCTGTATTTGGGCCATGTGCGTTATGGCACATTCGGCAAAAACAGCATTGAAAGTGTTCACCCATTTTTGCGCCAAAGCAATTGGATGCACAAATGCTTAATTGTTGCGGGAAATTTCAACATGACCAATTCTAAACGCTTGTTTAACGATTTGGTTGAAATAGGCCAACATCCGAAAGAAATGACCGATACCGTGACCGTGATGGAAAAAATAGGTCATTTTATCGATGATGAGGTGGCCAAATTGTATGAAAAAATCAAAAAGGAATTTGGCGTTACCAAAAAGGAGGCTTCTCCTATGATTGAAGAACGAATCAACATCAAAAAAATATTGAAAAAATCGGCCAAGAATTGGGACGGCGGTTATGCAATGGCTGGTTTATTGGGCCATGGCGATGCATTTGTGCTGCGCGATCCTTCAGGAATACGTCCTGCTTTTTATTATGCTGATGAGGAATTTGTGGTGGTTGCATCAGAACGTCCGGCGATACAAACTGTTTTTAATGTTGCATTAAACGATGTAAAAGAAATTGAGCGTGGCCACGCTTTAATTATAAAACGAAGCGGAAAAATTTCTATGGCTAAAATCAAGGAGCCGCTGCCAAATAAAGCCTGTTCTTTTGAGCGCATTTATTTCTCCAGGGGAAGTGATGCCGATATTTATACCGAGCGTAAAAATTTAGGAAAATTGGTGTTTCCTCAAATTGCGGAAAAAATTAATGGAGATCTTAAAAATACTGTTTTCTCGTACATTCCAAATACCGCAGAAACTTCTTTTTACGGATTGCGCGAAGCTGCCGTAGATTTTTTAAACGTGCAAAAAACAGCTGCTATTTTAAAAGGGCAGCGTAGTTTATCTTCCGAAAAGGTAACAGAAATCTTAGCCGTAATTCCGCGTTTTGAAAAATTAGCCATTAAAGATGCAAAGCTGAGAACTTTTATTGCCGACGACACCAGCAGAGACGATTTGGTGGCACATATTTACGACGTCACTTACGGCATTGTAAAGCCAACGGACAATTTGGTGATTATTGACGACAGCATTGTGCGCGGAACGACTTTAAAGAAAAGTATTATACGAATTTTAGACCGATTAAACCCTAAAAAAATCATTGTGGTTTCCTCGGCGCCGCAAATTCGTTATCCCGATTGTTACGGAATTGATATGGCAAAATTGGGTGATTTTATTGCTTTTAGGGCTGCTTTGGAATTGTTAAAACAAACCAACCAATACCATATTGTTCAGGAAGTTTATAACAATTGCAAAAGCCAACAGCTTTTGGAAGACACCGAGATTAAAAACGCCGTATTGGAAATTTACAGAAATTTCAGCGATGAACAAATTTCCGATAAAATTGCTGAAATGTTAAAGACACCTGAAATTAATGCGGAAGTTGAAATCATCTTTCAATCGGTTGATAATTTACATATTGCCTGTCCAAACCATTTGGGCGATTGGTATTTTACGGGCGATTATCCAACGCCTGGCGGAAACCGCGTGGTAAATGACGCCTTCATTAATTTTTACGAAGGAAGCGATAAAAGGGCGTACTAATATTAAATATTAGAAGTTAAATATTAGAAGTTAAAAGCTCAAAGCTGAAAGGTGAAGCGTCCAAATCACAAAACAATTATACTTCAAGTATTTTCATATATTTAGCATTGGTTTAAAAATGCATTGCCAATAAGCGATTCAGGTTTCAATTGATGATAAATCTAACAGCTTCAATGAATACATTTTGAAAGATATTTTCCTAATAACGCCTCCTTTTACGCAATTAAATACGCCTTATCCCGCAACGGCATATTTGAAAGGGTTTTTGAATACAAAAGGCATCAACTCTTTTCAAATGGATTTGGGGATTGAGGTGATTTTGGAACTTTTTTCAAAGGAAAATCTGCAAAAACTATTCGATTTTGCTTTTGAAAATAACAAAATCACTTCTGAAAATGCGCAGCGAATTTATGCGTTAAAGGATGAATATTTAAAAACCATTGGCGATGTGATTGGTTTTTTACAAGGAAAAAATCAAACCATTGCTAGGCAAATTTGCACTTCAAATTTTCTTCCGGAAGCTTCCAGGTTTTCTGAACTTGATGAGTTGGAATGGGCTTTTGGATCGATGGGAATTCAGGATCAGGCAAAACACTTGGCTACTTTATATCTCGAAGATTTATCCGATTTTATTGTGGAATGCATCGACGAAAATTTTGGTTTTAGCCGTTATGCCGAAAGATTGGGGCAAAGCGCCAACAATTTTAATGAGTTGTATGAAAATTTGCAAAAGGAAACTACTGTTATTGATGACATTACCCTGAAAATTTTGGATGAAAAACTAAAAGTCATCCAGCCAAAACTGGTTTGTTTTTCAGTACCGTTTCCGGGCAATTTGTACAGTGCTTTTAGGTGTGCGCAATTCATTAAAAAAAACCATCCTAAAATTAAAATTGGTATGGGCGGCGGATTCCCAAATACGGAATTGCGAAGCGTTTCTGATGTTCGGGTTTTCGACTTTTTCGATTTTATTACTTTGGACGACGGTGAATTACCTGTTGAATTGTTGCTGTCAAATGTGTTGAATCCTAACCCAAGCAATCCCGATTTCAATCAGTTTAAAAGAACTTTTTTAAAGGAAAACGGGAAAGTGGTTTACAATAATTTGTCTGTTAAAAACGATTACAAACAAGCGTATGTTGGAACTCCGGATTATGCCGATTTGTTGCTAAGCGAGTATATTTCGGTTATAGAAATCGCCAACCCAATGCACAGTCTTTGGAGCGACGGCCGTTGGAACAAACTTACGATGGCGCACGGCTGTTACTGGGGAAAATGTACTTTTTGCGATATTTCGCTCGATTACATTAAAATATACGAACCCATCGCCGCAAAATTATTGGTGGACCGCATTGAAGAAATCATGGCACAAACCGGTGAAAAGGGATTCCATTTTGTGGATGAAGCTGCGCCTCCTGCATTGATGCGTTCGCTGGCTATAGAAATTATCAGAAGAAAAATTACGGTGACTTGGTGGACGAATATTCGTTTTGAGAAAAGTTTTACCAAAGATCTTTGTGTTTTGTTAAAGGAATCTGGTTGTATTGCGGTTTCCGGCGGATTGGAAGTGGCTTCCGACCGATTGTTGGAACTGATTAAAAAAGGCGTAACGCTGGAACAAGTGGCGCAAGTGACCAACAATTTTACCCATGCGGGCATTATGGTTCACGCGTATTTAATGTATGGTTTTCCAACCCAAACGGTTCAGGAAACGGTGGACAGTTTGGAAATGGTGCGGCAATTGTTTGAATTGGGCACCATAAAATCGGGATTTTGGCACCAATTTGCGCTTACAACACACAGTCCGATTGGTTTAAATCCAACAGAATATGGTATTTTTCCCGATTATAAGGAAATCACTTTTGCCAATAACGACATTCAATTTAAGGATAAAACACAAATTGATCACGATAAATTCAGCTTCGGTTTAAAGAAATCCATTTTCAATTTTATGCACGGCGTTGGCTTTGAATTGCCTTTGCAGGACTGGTTCGATTTTAAAATTCCAAAGACTACCGTTAAAAAAGATTTTATGTTTGCGGCTTTAGAATCTGAGCCCTATTTTATGGTAAAACCAACCGCTAAAATTATTTGGCTGGGCAGAACTCCTTTGGTCTCGGAACTTACAAAATCTAAAAAGGGAAAATCAACACAACTGCTGCAACTTACTTTTCACGATAAAAGTGACAGCGTTCAGGTGCAAATGGAAAAAGAAAACGGTGAATGGTTTTTGCAAATTTTGGAACGCTTGTCTGTTTACAATAACGAATCGCTCACTTTTGGCCAATTAAAAATGGACTACGAAACGCAATTTGGCGATTTCGAATTGTTTTGGTATTCCAAACCCATCAACAGCTTACGAGCGCACGGATTGTTGGTGTTGTAAAGAAGACGGAAGACGGAAGACCGAAGACGGAAGACGGAAGACCGAAGACCGAAGACCGAAGACCGAAGACCGAAGACGGAAGACCGAAGACGGAAGACGGAAGACGGAAGACCGAAGACGGAAGACCGAAGACGGAAGACGGAAGACGGAAGTTCTTTGCTTTCGCGAGCGTCTCGCTCGTGAATTTTTTTCTTTATTTGCGTAGTCACGAGCTGGAAACTTGCGATTGATGGGTAAAACAGCCCTTAATTTTACCCATTTTTTAACTGCAAATAGCGCAAGAAATAGTATCATTATTAATTGAATTTGCGTTAGGGATTGCAGTGGAAAGCCCACAGCGATAGCGAGGACTTGAAACGAAAAGCCCGCCCGCCTTTTCGGCGGGAACGCCCAACCTATTTTTTGAATTAGATTTCCCTTATTTACGGTATTTAGCCAATAATTTTAGTTGAAAATTTTATTGGGGAATGGCAATGCTGTCTGTTGGAATGATGAGATTCTCCATGTTTAAAGAATCTATTGCCACATCAACAATGGTGTCTTTTACAGGACGTGGCACGTTTTTGCGCGACAAACAATCGAAAAGTTTTAAAACATTTTTTGACGATTTTTTAAAATCTTGCTTTAAATAATACTGAAAGGAAACATCATTGTTTAACATTCTTAAAAACTCGCCATTGATGGGAAGTGCGGTGTGGGATGCCTGGCCCAATTCCATGGTTTTAAAATGAACGGCGGGATTTTCGGCACCAACCCAAGCGCCAACAACTAAATTTGAAGTAAAGCCGACAAACCAGCCGTCTGCTTGTGATTGAGAAGTTCCGGTTTTACCGCCAATGTCACCAAATAATTGAAAATCGTATCTTATTGGGGCTGCAATTCCTTGGAATACCACGCGTTTTAGCATTTCGACCATAATTTCCCCCGTTTTTTCTGTATACACGTTTTTAGTTTCTTTTACAGGTGGAATATTTAATGAAACATCATCTCTATCCACAATTTTAATAAGGACAACTTCATGCATTGGTTTTCCGTAATTGGCAAATGTGGTATAGGCTCTCGCCATTTCCAGTAAAGAAAGCTCGGCGGTGCCTAAAGACAAAGAAGGAACCTCAGGAAGTTCTGTTTCAATACCCATATTTTTTGCCAAATTAATAATTTTAAGCAAGCCAACTTTTTCCATAAGCTGAACGGTAACGGTATTTACAGAAGCCGCCAAGGCGCCCCAAACACTAAACTCACCGCCATAAATATAATCGGAGTTTTTAGGTTCCCAGTCCTCATATTGCGGATATTTAATCAATATATTTGGATACATTTCGCAAGGCGATATGCCACTTTCAATAGCTGCGGCATACACAAACGGTTTAAACGAGCTACCAACTTGTCTTTTGGTGGTTACATGGTCATATTGAAAATAATTTTCATCAATACCGCCTACATACGCCTTAATGTGTCCAGTTTTTGGTTCCATAGCAATAAAACTCGCATGCAAAAATCGCAATGAATTTTTTATGGAATCCAATGGAGACATGTTTACGTTTCTATCTCCGTCGTGCGAGAAAATTTTCATTTCCACGGGTTTGTTTAGGCTGTCTTGAATCATTGCTTGGGACAATCCAGCTTTTTTCAGCGTTTTATATCTGTTTGAGTTTTTGATGGCGTTGGTTAAAACGACAGGAACATCACTCCAAGGATCTTCATTTCCCCATTGGCGGTCAAATTCATATTGTAAAATTTTTAATCTTTTTGCGACAGCCTTTTCGGCATATTGTTGCATCGCATAATTTAAAGACGTGTAAATTTTAAGTCCGTCTTTATACAAATCATATTTTTTACCGCTTGGTTTTCTGTTATTTTCTAGCCAATCGTTCATAATTAATCGCACATATTCGGTAAAATATTTTGCTTTTCCTTGGTGGCGAGATAATCTCTTTTGTTTTGTAAGCAAAGGAATGGCCGTGACAGAATCTTTAATTTTTTCAGAAATATATTTTTCCTGGCTCATTAAATTTAGCACAATGTCTCTTCTGTTTTTGGAGGCTTCAGGAAATTTTATGGGATTATAGGTATAAGTTGCTTTTAACATTCCCACCAAAACAGCGCCTTGTTCAATTGTTAATTTGGAAGTTGAAGTGCTAAAAAAACGTTGCGAGGCACTTTCAATACCAAAAGCAGAATCGCCAAAAGGAACGGTGTTAAAATAAAATTCAACAATTTGTTCTTTTGTAAAATGACTTTCCAGTTTATAGGCGGCAACCATTTCCTCAAACTTGTTAATGGGCGTTGACAACACCCAATAAGAATTTCGGGGAAAATAGTTTTTTACCAATTGCTGTGAAATAGTGCTTCCGCCACCAGAACTTTTATCTCTTAGAATCACGGTTTTTACAATAACGCGCATCAAACTTTTTAAATCGACGCCGGAATGTTCATAAAAACGAGAATCTTCAGAAGATATGAGGGCTTCTACCACATGTTTTGGAATGGAATCGAAAGTGATATTTAAACGGTTTTCTCTATCGAAGCGATAAAGCAACACATTGTCTGACGAATAAACTTCAGAAGCTTCCATATTCCTGAAAAGTTTTACTTCTTTATTGGTGGGAACCCTTCCGAACATGCCAAAATAAACAGTGATCATAAAAATTACAAACAATCCAAAAAGTGCTAAAAAGCCTTTTATGGAAAAGCGAATCCAATTTTTTTTGGTATAATTTTCAAAATTGAAATTTCGAATCAAATACTGTTTTATGTTGTTTAGTACCTTCAATTGATTGGTGTTTTGCTTGTTGAAATGGTTTTAAATCGAACACAAAATTACCATAAATAATTAAACGCTTTAGGTGTTATGCAGAATAATTTATCATGGTCCATAATAATTAACATTTTGGTGTTTAATTTATAAATTGACAAGCTAAATATGTTGAAAGCATATTTTTTTAAGTTTACTTAATGAAAAATAATACGATGCCACCAAGCGCTATAAACGCACCAATAACTTCTTTGATGGTTATTTTTTCTTTGTAAAGTAAAATGGCCGGCGGAATAATTAAAACGGGAATAATGGCCATAATGGTTGAAGCAATACCAACGGTGGTGTATTTTACGGCCAATAAGGATGCATAAACCCCTAAAAACGGACCAAATATGGAGCCAAGGACTATAAATTTCATGGAAACAGAATCAGTAACAGCCTGTTTAACTTTTGGCCATCGTTTAATCAAGGTGATTAGAAGGACAAAACCAAAAGTTCCTGCTATAATTCTAATTTGAGTTGCCGCAAAAACGTTGTAATTGCCCATTCCATATTTGCTCAAGACCAACCCTAATGCTTGACCGATAGCGCCAAAAAAGGCAAATAACATTCCTTTGGGAGAAAAGGAAAATTGAATTTTTTTGTTTTTTATCCCTAATTTTTTATCATCCAATTTCTTTTTTTCTGTAATCACCATCATAATTCCAAAGATGGTTATAAACATGGCAATTAAAGAAAGAAGATTCATTGTTTCCCCTAAAATAAACCATCCTAAATAAGCTGCAATTGGTGCGCTTAAAGACATGATTAACATGGAGATTCTTGCGCTGATTAATTCATACGATTTAAATAAAAAATAATCTCCAAAAACAAATCCCACCAAACCCGAAATTGACATCCAAATCCATTGATGGGAAGTAGCGTCAAATGGCAAAAATAATCCCCTTGAGAAATATGAAATTATGGCATAAATGAAAAAAGCAATGATTAGACGCAATACATTGACTGACAATGATCCAGCTCTTCTAGTTGCTTGTTGAAAAGACAAACTGGTAGTGGTCCAAAAAACCGCTGTCAATAAAGCAAATAATTCGCCTAAATGGGATGTTAACATGAGTAATTTTTACGTCGCTAAAGTACTTAAAACTTCATGCTAAAATGAGAAAAATACTTAAATATTTTTTTGTCTTTTTTGGGACCAGACAGTTTTTATAAAATTATCAGCACATGATATTTCAACTTCCCAAATGGCTAAAAACAAAATATATGTTATAAATTTAGGCGGATTTAATACTTCCTAAAAAATGATAAAAGACACCTTTGAAATCATACGCGATTTTTTAGAATTTGAGCTATTTAGCATTGGCGAATATACGTTGAGGGCTTATACGATTGTGGCCATCTTCATTGTTTTTCTGATTACCAAAGTGATATTATGGCTCATTAAAACAACGATGTTTCGCAAACAAAGGCTTAAAGACCAAGATTTGGGAAATACCTATGCGCTGTTTCAAATTATAAAATATGTAATTTGGGTAATTGCTCTTGCGTTTCTGTTGGAAACTATCGGGGTAAAAATTACGGTATTGGTTGCGGGTTCTGCGGCATTGCTTGTGGGAATTGGTTTGGGATTGCAGCAAACATTTAACGATATTGTTTCTGGCATTATTCTGCTTTCAGAAAGATCCATAAAAGTGGGTGATGTTTTGGAAATAGACGATGATATTGTACGGATTCAGGAAATTGGTTTGCGCACATCCACCGGCGCAAACCGTGACGAAATCACCATCATCATTCCAAATTCTTTAATCACTACCAATAAAGTTATCAATTGGAGCCATCAGTCGAAAAAAACGCGTTTCAATATAAATGTGGGCGTAGCCTATGGCAGTGATGTTGATTTGGTGATTAAAGTGCTTAAAGAAAGTGCTTTGGAACATTCAGATATCACAGATGAAAGTTTGGTTGATGTCCAATTTTTGGACTTTGGAGATTCCTCATTAGAATTTCAAGTGTTGTTTTTTAGCGAAAATATTTTCAGAATTGAAAAGGAAAAAAGCGACATCAGAAAAATAATTATCAGAAAATTTATAGAAAACAACATCAATATTCCATTTCCTCAAATGGATTTGCATTTTAAAAAGAGCCCCCAAGTACCAATTCCGACTAAGCTCAATACAGGCCTTAAAGGGGGAACACATATTGGATCGGAAAGCATAAGTTAAAACAGTTAATTTAAAGATATAAAAAGTTCATAGTCTTACTTCGGTCTTCGGATTTCGGTCTTCCAGCTTTTTAACTATCAAACTTTTAAACGAACATGAATTACAATAAAATATTTTCAAAAATTAATAGAGAGCTAAATAAAACCGAAGATTTGGGTAATGTTGCCACGTATATTCCTGAGTTGGGTAATGTTGATCCAACAAAATTTGGCGTTCATTTAACCACCATCAATCATCAGCATTACCAGTTTGGCGATGCTGAAGAAAAGTTTTCCATTCAAAGCATTGCCAAAGTTTTGTCATTGGTATTAGCCTATAAACAGGAAGGCGAAAAATTATGGGAAAGAGTTGGTGTGGAGCCTTCAGGAACTTCATTTAATTCGCTGTTTCAGCTGGAATTTAGCAAGGGGATTCCTAGAAATCCGCTCATAAATTCGGGCGCATTGGTAATTTCTGATATTTTGGTGGGCTATCTTAAAAATCCGAAAGATGATTTTCTTGAATTTGTAAGAAGCATTTCCGGAAATCCCAACATTGATTATTGTCCGAGGATTGCAGAATCGGAGAAAATCACCGGACACAGAAATGCTGCTTTAATCAATTTGATGAAGTCCTTTGGGAACATTAAAAATGATATTGAAGTGGTGCTCGATTTTTATTTCAATTTATGTTCCATTGAAATGACTTGTAAAGAGCTTTCCGGCACTTTTCTTTTTTTGGCGGCTTATGGCGTTAATCCATTTACCAATGAAAGAGTGATTAGCATCAGCAAGTCGAAACGCGTAAATGCCATTATGCAAACATGCGGATTTTATGATGAAGCCGGAGAATTTTCATTTAAAGTAGGATTGCCGGGAAAAAGTGGCGTTGGTGGCGGTATTGTTGCCATTCTTCCTCATAAATACAGCATTGCCGTTTGGAGTCCGAGATTGAATAAAAAGGGAAATTCAAGCAAAGGAATAAAATTTCTGGAATTGTTTACTACTGAAACCGAAATTTCTATTTTTTAAATAAAAGTTACTAATCAGTATGATAATGATCTGTAATACAAAGCTTTAAATTTAACCGCAATGTACGCTAAGGAAATCGCAATGGGCAATGTGTTGTAAATCAACTATAATTAATATTGCGACCTTTGCTTTTTCTTTGCGACCCTTGCGGTAAAAAAAATAACAGTCTAATAATCAATCAGTTTTAAAATATTAATATACTGATTAGTTACAAATAAAATAATCGAAAAAACACATGGAAAACACTAAACTTAGCGGAACCCTAAGAAAAAACATACAAACGGGAAAAACAGCAGAAATTGTGCAAAAGAATCATCAGCGAACTGGTGAATTAACCGAAGGCATTGTAAAAAGAATCCTCACAAATGCACCTTCGCATCCGCACGGCATAAAAGTACAATTAGAAACTGGTGAAATAGGACGGGTTAAAAATATTTTGAGCTAAAAAATTGGTATCAGGTATTTGGTCTCATGTATCAATTTTCAACTTGAAACAAAAAAACTTAAAACTATGATAAACCAACATCTCAAATTGCCAACTAATTATCAATTGTTTTTACCCTTTTTTGAAAATTTTTCGATGAATTCAAACAGTAATTTTCGGTCCAAAGGCTTTGTTAAATAAGCGTCAAACCCAAGTCCCAGCGCTTTGGCCTTATCAGATTCCATGGCGAAAGCGGAAAGCGCAATTATGGGCAGTGACGGCCTTAATTTTTTAATTTCTTTCATTGATTCGTTGCCATCCATAACGGGCATTTTTATATCCATCAGAACCAAATCTATTTCAGGATGGTTTTGCGCCAATTCCAATGCTTTTTTGCCATTATTTGCTTCAATAATTTTAAAATTGGTTGTTGAGAATAACTCAGAGATATACATCATATTATATTCTTCGTCTTCGGCCACTAAAATGGTTAGCATCTTGTTTTTCACTTCGATTGTTGGTTTTTGTTCTTCAATGACAGAAGAAATTAAAGGTGTTTTTGACTTAATAAAAGGTATTGTAAAATAAATTGTTGTTCCATTTTCACACGAATTTAACCAAATTTCTCCATGAAACAATTCAATAATTTTTTTGGTGATCGCCAAACCCAATCCTGTTCCTTTATGCTGTTTGCTTAAATCTAGGTTTCCTTGAGAAAAACGGTCGAAAATTTTATTTTGTAAACTATCTTCAACCCCAATTCCCGTATCTTTTACGTAAAATTGCAGGTTGTTTTCAATCAATTCGTACCCAAACGTGATGCTTCCGGAATTAGTGAATTTAAACGCATTAGACAAAAGATTTGTGAGCACCTGATTTAATTTAACTTTATCGGTTTCAATAGTGCTTTTATAATTTTCCAGCCCTCTTTCTTTCGCAAATTAACTGTAAATTGTTTTCTTGGGCTATTGGTTTATAAAAGGCTTCTAATTCATCAAACAATTTATTTAAATTAACATTTTCTAAGTTCAAGGTCACGGCACCGGCTTCAATTTTCGAAATATCTAGAATATCGTTTACGATGGAAAGTAACCGTTTGCTGCTTTTAATAACAATGTTTGCGTATTCTCTTTGTTTGTCTTTTGTAATATTTGGATCTAAACACAATTCTGAAAAGCCAATAATGCCGTTCATAGGCGTTCTTATTTCGTGGCTCATATTCGCCAAAAAGGCCGATTTTAATCTGTCTGATTCTTGTGCTTGGAGTAGGGCCTGATTCAATTCGTTTTCAACTTTTTTACGATGAATGGTTGTGCTAATTTGATCTGCAACAAACTCTAACAATTGCACATCATTTTCATTAAAAGCATTTTCATTGATATAACTTTGTACTACGATTGCGCCAATACATTCCTCTTGAATAAATAAGGGAACACCAATCCATATTTTTGAAAGTTCTCCAATCAAATCCACTTCCCCGGTTTTTACCAAGTCTAAGAGAGCTCCCTCGTCTAAAATTAATGGTTTCTTTGTTTTTATGACATAGCCCGTTAATGAATTTTTAGCAGAAAACGCTTCTACTTCTTCTCGGTCATCTACAAAAACAGGTGTTGTAATCATATCCGTTTCTGCATTATACAAGGCGATGTAAAAGTTACGCGTGTCAATTATTTTGTTTAATTCATTTCTGATAAAGAAACTAAACTCTTGAAAATCTCCAATTGTTAATGCGGCTTTTGAAATGTTATAAAGTACGTCTTCTAATACTTCTTTCTTAACCCTTTCCGTAATATCTGATACAACCACGTGAATGGTAAATCCATTATCTCCTTCATTAATTCTTGTAA
>JAAFHC010000076.1 GCA_010906935.1 Gelidibacter sp. | reverse complement strand
CAACATTAATCACAACAGGCGATCACGATGACAGGGTTGTGCCAGCGCACTCTTTTAAATTTTCTGCGGAATTACAAGCAAAACAAACCGGAAACAATCCAACATTAATTCGTATTGAAACCAAAGCCGGTCACGGTGCCGGAACACCTGTTTCAAAAACCATCGAACAATATGCCGATATTTTTGGATTTACCTTATATAATATGGGTTTTGCGGCATTGCCAAATAAGGATTTAAATTAAAATGCAAGTGAAAGTCCATTAAAATAACACTTCAATTATTTCATAATTTTTATTTGCGTGATAAATCTAAGACCATTAGGTTTATCGCGCAATATTTTTGGTTTTGTATCAGCAAATTTAAACCTCCTAGAAATGGTTATTATTTTTTTGTGTATAGCCGATGAGGTATTCTAAAAGGCAAAAAGTCAATGTATTAAAAAGTTCTTGAGATTTAAAAAATGATGTGTTTTCGTGATCGTGAAAATGCTTAGATTAAATTTTTAAGAGAAATGAAATAATTAGCATGAAACGCTATACCTTTGACTGCTTTTAGTGAAAATTTTAATGATAACCTCATGATTCAACTTCAAAAAATAGAAAACAAATTTGTTATTACATTGTTTTCTTTTATACTGCTGTCCATTATCGGATTTATAGATTATTCCACAGGTTCTGAAGTATCCCTTTTACTTGCCTATTTAATTCCGATTCTGTTAATTTCATTTTATGATAAATCCGAAAAAAAGTTACTCTTCGTAAATGCGCTTTTTGCTGCTTTCGTTTGGTTTGTTGCAGATTTTAACACCCGGGATTATTCCAATCTTTTTAATCCAATATGGAATGCTGCAGTTCGTTTTTCAGTTTTTATTATTATTGGGCTTTTGGTTTTGAATATTAGGGAAAAGTATAAAAAAGTGATTAAATTAAACGAGGAATTGCAAAAATTAAACGAGGAGAAGAACAAGTTTATTGGCGTTGCCGCTCATGATTTAAGAAACCCAATTGGTGCTATTTTTTCTTTTTCCGACTTATTGCTGGAAGATTATTCTAATAAAATAGATCCTAAAGCAACAAAAATGCTTTTATATATTAAGGAGCTGAGCAATAATGCCCTCGATTTACTTAAAAACTTATTGGATATCTCTAAAATAGAATCAGGGACCATAGAACTCTCTCCTCAATATCAAGATTACATTGCATTTACAAAAAAACTTATGGATTTTAATTTGTTAATTGCAAAAAAGAAAAATATTTCTATGCAACTTGAAACTACTGAAAATTCGTTATTTTTTAATTTTGACGAAAATTATTTAAGCGAAGTCATCAATAATTTGTTAACCAATGCCATTAAATTTTCTTACCAAAACAGCAACATTTTAATACGTATTTCTGCAACAAATAAAAATACAGTAAAAACGGAAGTAATAGATGAGGGTCAGGGGATTCAGAAAGAAGAACAGGCTAATTTATTTAATTATTTTCAAAAAACCAGTACGCAACCAACAGATGGCGAGCAAAGTTCGGGTTTAGGCTTGGCCATTGCAAAAAAAATAATCATTGAACACAAAGGAAGTTTAGGCCTCATAAGTGAACTGGGCAAAGGCTCCAATTTTTTCTTTGAATTGCCAATTGTCTAATTGTTTGTTTGTATAATCATTCCTTTCCAGCTTTGCAAATTAACCCTTGAAAACTTGAATCCTGAAACTTGAATCCTGAAACTTGAAACTTTTTTAATTATAAATTATAAATTCCCCCTTTGGGGGTTAGGGGGCTTTTTGCCGTATCTTTGCAAAAATCTTTTTTTAAACAAAACGAAATGCAATTCAAAGACTTACAGTTAAACAAACATATTTTAAGAGCAATTTCAGAAAAGGGCTATGAATTTCCTACGTCTGTTCAGGTGCAAACCATTCCGCTGATGTTGGCAAAAAAAGACGTGATTGCTTCTGCACAAACCGGAACGGGCAAAACAGCAGCTTTCGCCTTGCCTATTTTGCAATCGTTATTCGACAAACAAGATCCTTCAAAAAAAGGAAAAAAAATTCGTGCGCTGGTGGTAAGTCCAACCCGTGAATTGGCCATTCAAATTGAAGAAAGTTTTAAAGGCTATGGCAAATACACCAATTTAAAAACTGCAGTTGTTTTTGGAGGAACCTCCATTGACCCGCAAGTAACCATGCTTAAAAATGGCGTTGATATTTTAATTGCCACGCCGGGAAGGTTGTTGGATTTGCACAAACAGGAACTTGTAAATTTATCTTTTATTGAGACCTTGGTTTTAGATGAAGCCGATTTAATGTTGGATATGGGTTTTATAGACGATGTTAAAAAAATTGAACGCTTGTGTCCGAAAAGCAAACAAATAGCGTTGTTTTCTGCAACAATGCCGCACAAAGTGGTTGAATTAGCCAAAACCATTTTAAAAAATCCTGAAAAAATAGACGTAACGCCGCAATATGCTGCCGCACAAGGCATAAACCAGGTATTGTATTATGTTCCTAAAACAAAAAAAATGGAATTGTGCCTCCATTTATTAAGGAATACTATTAAAGGAGACATTCTAATTTTTAGGCGCACCAAATTTGGTGTGGATAAATTGGAAAAAATGTTGCGCAAAAACGACTTTAGTGTTGCAAGTATTCACGGTGATAAAACGCAAGATGCCCGGGAAGAAGCCTTAAACAGATTCAAAAATAAGGCAGTCTCCATTTTAATTGCCACCGATGTTGCTTCACGTGGCCTTGACATCGACCATTTAGATGCCGTTATTAATTTTGACATTCCAAATATACCGGAGTCTTATGTGCACAGAATTGGCCGAACCGGCAGGGCCGGAAATACTGGCGCCTCATATTCATTTTGTGCCGCCGATGAAAAAATATACATTCAAGGCATTCAAAAACTGATTAACATCTCAATTCCTGTGATGGAAGACCATCCTTATCCCTTAGATCCAAACGCAAAACCTGAAATCTACAGAAAACTAGGCGTAAAACCCAAAAAAGGACGAAAATCAGACGCTTCCAAAAAAAACAAAAAACGTTGGTATTAGGATAGGGTTTAGTTGTGTAATTGTTTAACTGTGAACTGTGAACGGTTTATTTGTGTAATCGTTTAGTTGTGTAATTGTTTAACTGTGAACTGTGAACTGTGAACTGTGAACTGTGAACTGTGAACTGTGAACTGCTTATTTGTGAAATCCCCCCGCTAGCGCGAGCGTCCCGCTCGCACTAGCGAACTATACAAAAGAGGCTAGCGCCAGCAGAAGACGGAAGTTCAACGTTGTTGTAAAGACTATACTAATTTCAAATCAAACTCCTTTTCCTTCGGAAAGACCTGGTATAGGATTTTCAAAGTCACAAACGAGTCATTCGCCAGCAGAAGCCACTCTTAATTACCTAATTGCTCTAATTGGTAAAAAAAGTCGCATAATTGACGCGTAAAAGCACTCAAAACGCTAGTTTCGTCAAAAAATTAAAATTTCTTTATACATCATATAAATATAAAATTCACTTTTTTACTGATTACCAACACAATAGAAGTAAACAAATTAAGGTATCATAATTTCAAAAAAATTTAGGAAGCTAAACAAAATTTTATGGCTAAAACTAACATTTATCATAGCTATTGAATAATTTACCCTTTCAACTCCATAGTACCCTTAAAAACTTGTTTATAAAAGGCAGAAAACAGTAAAATAACCATTAAAATGGTGCTATTTATAAGGAAATACATCAAACTTAGCCACAATTTGAAAAATAAATATAGAAAAATACCCTCCATAACTGCTTATTTTTTAACATTTTATAAATAATTCATTTTAAATATCATCATTTTTTCATTAAAAATAAAAGGTTTTGGTAAATGATTATTGCATAATAAAAATTATATATGTAGTTTTGTTAATAACTTATTAAAACAGTAAGTTTATTGACCTATTTAAATTTCAAAGAATATTAATTAAAAAGTTACAAAATGAAACATTTAAAAAAATTGTCGGTAGTCCTGATGATGACTACCCTATTTAGTGTGAGCTTTACGTCTTGTATAGACAATGAAGTTTCCCCCCTAGTTGAAGCCATTTATGAGGCTCAAGCTGATTTAATCGCTGCACAAGCTAGTGTGCAAAATGCCGAAGCCGCATTGTTGTTGGCACAAGCAAATGCTGTAGAAGCGCAAGCTGCAGCTGATGCGCAAGTAAATGCAGATTTAGCTGCAGGTCAATTAGCAATTTTACTTGCTAATGCTGGTTTAACTGATGCACAAGCTGCAATGATTATGGCTCAAGCAGAAGCACTTGCCGATATGACCGCAGCGCAAGTTCTTAGTTTAATTGCTAATGCTGGTTTAACTGATGCGCAAGCTGCAATGATTATAGCTCAAGCAGATGCGCTTACCAATATGACAGCAGCACAAGTTCTTGGTTTAGTTGCTAATGCTGGTTTAACCAATGCACAAGCTGCAATGATTTTGGCTCAATCACAAGCACTTGCCGATATGACAGCAGCGCAAGTTCTTGGTTTAATTGCTGAAGCTGGTTTTACTGATGCACAAGCTGCAATGATTTTGGCCGAAGCAGAAGCTCTTGCCAACATGACTGACGCTCAAGTAGCTCAAATGCTAGCAAATGCTGGTTACACTAATGCTGAAACAGCTTTCATATTGGCTGAAATTGCTCGTTATGAAGCTCAAACTGCTCATTATGCTTTAGTTCAAGAACAAGCACTTTTAGTATTAATTGCTCAAACCAATTTACAAGTTTCTGCAGCAGAAAATGCCTTAGCACTTGCTGAAGTAGCTTTTCAAGCTCAAATGGCAGCCGCAATTGCCGCTATGGAAGCTGCAGGTGCTCAATTGGCTGTTGGTTATGCATGGGATTACGCGTATGCTATGAACCATGCAAATAGTCTTATGTACCAATTATTAGATGCTCAAGCTGATTTAGCCCAAGCGGAATTAATGCAAAACGGTAGCGTTTCTTGGGAGTTTTATTTAGCGCAATTAGAAGGTGAGGTTGCTATAGCTGAGGCTGAAAAAGCAGATTTAATAACTGCTATTGCTGCTATGGAAGCTTATATTGCTAACCCATCTACTCCAGAAGCTATGCTTTCAGGCTTAAAAGCCGATAATGATGATTTACAAGCTCAAATGGATGCCAAAGAAATTGAAATGCAAGTGCAGTACAACGTAATTATGGCTATCTATGATGAAAATGGCGTAAGAAATGAATTGGTTGACAGATACATTGATTCCAAAGATGAGTTAGATGATGCTATTGCAGAAAAACAAGATCGTTTGGATGATATTGAAGATGCAGAAAGTGATATCGAATTTTGGCAACTTGCTTTAACTAATTATCCTGCTGCTTTGGCCGCATTACAATTGACTAAAAACAATGCCACAACTGCCAAAAATACCGCACAAGGTGTTTATAACACAGCCTCAACAACGCAAACTACAGCCAACAACGCTCAAATTGCCGCTGCTGCTGCATTAACTACGCTTGAAGGTGAATTGGCAACATTGTATGGTTCTTTACAAACTGCTGCAAATAATTTGGCCAACGAACAAGCAATTTATGATGCTGGCATTGGCACTGCAACATCAAATAACAATACTGCCATAAGCGATATTACAGCGGCGGGAGTTGCGCTTTCTACTGCACAAACTAACTATACTACATGGAAAACCAGATTTGAAGGTAGTGTAGGTGTTGATAATTTTGTTAATGGTGGATATTACTGGGTAGATCCAACTTCCCCTTCTACAATGTTAGGTGATATGGTTTTAGGTAATCATACTGGCGCTAATGGTGTTCCTTCAGCAACTTATGTAAGAGTTGAATCTTGGACTTACAATGATCTTGGTCCTGCTGGTGCAAGTCCTGAAGATACTTATAGTCCACTTACTATTGGTGCTGCTCAACAAGCAACACTTGGTGCTGGTCAATTACCTATCGCTGGTAATGGTGCTATTACTCCAGGTGAATACGCCACTACTTATCCTTTATTAGGGTATACGTTGGCTTTCTATGTTGAAGTGGGATTAGATGACGTTGTTTACAATAACTTAGTTCAAATGAATTTGGCTATTGCTGCTTTAGGTGATGAAGATGTCTTTGACAATCCTCCAATGTTTGGAGATGCTCAATTAGTTGGTACAGATGCTTACACCAATCTTTGGAATGCGCAATTGGCACAGTTAGGAACACAAGATACCTTAGACAACTTTGGCGATAATTTAGCGGATGCACAAGAGGATTACGATTATTGGCAAAACTTATATGAAAACGAGTTGGTTCTTTTAGATGCTGCACAAGCTGCTTTGGCCACTGCAAATACTAATTTAACCGCTGCCAATACTGCAAAAGCAAGTGCATTAAGTACTTTAAATCTTGCGATTACTGCTGAAAATAATGCCATCACTGCTTTAAATAATTTCTTACTTACATCTGAAGATGATTATCAAGATTGGATAGATGCTGCTATATTAGATATCGCAGATTGGAATGCTGAAATTGCTGCAATTGAGCCAATTATCGCTGCTAAACAAGCGGTTGTTGACAGCTTACAAGCTGATTATGACGCATATATCGCAAATGAAGGAGTTTTAAGTGGTTTATATGCTGACTTGCACGCTCAAATTATTGCAGAATGGCAAGCTTACTGGGTTCTTGAACAAGAATTCACAATTTTAGAAAATGCTTGGGATTTAAATGATGACTTAATAGACGCTTATGGTAGTGCTGATGATTTATCTACCTTAAATGCTGAATTAGATCAACTAAAACTTGACCTTATAGCTGCCAATTTACAAATTGAAGTGGCGACACAAGCCTTGGCTACTGCTCAAGTTGAAGAAATGGCTGATGAAGCATATATTTCATACCTTGAAGCATTAATTGACACCTTAGAACAAAGACATGCAAATACTTTAGCAATTGCTGCTAAGTACAAAGCGTTAATGGATGCTGCATTAGCCTCTTAATTCTTTAAGAAAACAAATAAAGGGCTGCCTCACAGCAGCCCTTTAAAAACAAAAATTTAACTCTTAAAGAACTAAAACATATGAAAAAATATTTAATTTTATGCTTTATTTTAGTCTTTGCGCTAACAAGTGTAAATGCACAGGATAGAGATTCAGAACACCACCACTATAAAGGGGATACTTGTAAAGTTGGGCCTAGATTTGCCCCTCAAGCAGGTGATTTCACTGTGGCGATGATTTTTGGACGCGGAGCATTTCTTAATGGTGGTTTGGTTGTTCCTAGTTCTTCTGCAGCGGTATCCAGTGCGGCACCGTATGAAAATAGTGTAGATACTAATGACAACAGCATTACCAATATGGTTGGTGCAGAAGGTAGATATTACGCTTCAAATAGATTTGCTATCACCATGAGTGGAGGCGCCATTTGGAGACATACACCTTCACAACTTGCCATACCAGCTGTGATAGACGGAGGTGGAAACACCATTATTCCCGCTTATAATGCAGTTGTGGAAGATGAACGAATTGACGCAAGCTTTTCAGTAGGCGGACAATGGTTGTTTAACACCAAAAATGATCGTTTATTTCCTTATATAGGATTTGCGTTTCCTTTTGACTATGCAAGAAGATCTATGTTTGAACCAATCACTATTGATACAAACGGAAATCTTGCTGTGAACGATTTAGGTGCACGCCACGTAGACATTACTGCTTTCGGAGTACAAGCAGTTGCAGGTGTTGATTATTATGTTGCTAAAGACGTGTTCTTTGGTTTTGATATCAAACCGGTAGCTTATACGTACGCTGTGAGTGTGAAAACGCCAGGGCCAGGGTTATTTAACTTGGAATCTGACACAAATACATTATCATTTTTTGCTCAATTTTCTTTCAAACTTGGGTTCAAATTTTAATTTGTAGGTTAATAAATTGATAAGAAAGGGTTGCTATGCAGCCCTTTTTTTATGCCCGGCAGGCAGGTCCGGAATGACGCAGTGTTAATTGTAATTCCTCGCTAGCTAGCGTCTCGCTCGTGCCAACATTCTAATTCATATCAATTTCTAATTTGCCCTTGTTTATGGGTACGAGCGTGACGCTCGCACTAGCGAACTGTGACGTTGTTCTATTTGAAATTCATAGTAAGCTGTATTCGTTTTCTGGCAATATCTACCTCTAGAACTTTTACAATTACATGTTGCTGCAGCGTTACAATGGCATTTACGTCGCTCACAAAAGTCTCCGACAAATTGGAAATGTGAACCAAACCGCTTTCTTTGATACCGATATCCACAAAACAGCCAAAATTGGTAATGTTATTGACTATTCCGGGTAGTAACTGCCCTTCCCTTAAATCGTTAATGGAGGTGATATTTTGATTAAATGTAAAAACTTTCGCCTTTTGGCGTGGATCCAATCCGGGTTTTTCCAATTCTCTGATAATGTCTTTCAGGGTTGGAAGCCCAATAGTTGAAGTGCAATAATTTTCCAATGCTATTTTTTGAAGAATTGCTGTTTGTCCAATGAAATCGGAAATATGCAATTTCAAATCTTTGGCCATTTTGTTGACAATCGCATAGCTTTCGGGATGAACGGCTGAATCATCCAAAGGATTTTCTCCATTCTTAATTCTTAAAAATCCGGCGCTTTGCTCAAAAGCTTTATCGCCCAATCGAGTTACTTTTTTAATGTCATTTCTTGACGAAAAAGACCCGTTTTCAGCCCTAAACGCTACAATATTTTCGGCTAATTTTGGTCCAATTCCCGACACATAACTTAGCAAAGATTCACTTGCGGTATTGATATTTACACCAACAGTATTCACGCAGCTTTCAACGGTGCCGTCCAACACGTTTTTTAATTTGGTTTGATCCACATCGTGTTGGTATTGGCCAACTCCAATAGATTTTGCGTCAATTTTCACCAATTCAGCCAATGGATCGGCCAACCGTCGCCCAATCGAAACAGCACCTCTTACAGTTACATCGTAATTAGGAAACTCATCGCGTGCGATTTTTGAAACGGAATAAATAGAGGCGCCTGCTTCACTCACCACATAAACCTCAATGTCTTTATAAAATTTTATGTTTTTGATAAATTGTTCCGTTTCTCGAGATGCGGTTCCGTTACCAATGGCAATCGCTTCAATTTTATAGGCATTCACCAAAGAACTGATTTTACCGGAGGCAACTTTTAAATCATTTTGTGGCGCATTGGGATAGATTGTTTCATTATAAACCAAACCACCCTGAGCATTCAGGCAAACCACTTTACAACCCGATTTAAATCCGGGATCTATGGCTAAAATATTTTTTTCACCCAATGGCGCGCCCAAAAGCAATTGCTTTAAATTTTTTGCAAAAACCTGAATCGCAGCTTCATCAGCTTTTTCTTTGGCAAGTATTAAAATTTCATTGGATAGGGCCGGAAATAACAATCGTTTATAGGAATCTTGAATCGCCAATTTTATTTGAACCGCACATTCATTTTTTGAATTGATAACCCGATCTTCCATTTTAGCGATGGCCTTTTCGTCATCGATTTCAATTTTAACGCGAATAAACCCTTCGTTTTCTGCCCTCAAAATGGCCAGCAATCGATGTGACGGACAACGGTTCAGCGCTTCAGAAAAATCAAAATAATCCCTATATTTTTGTGCTTTCTCTACTTCTGATTTTGCTTTGATTACTGCAGTAGAAATACTGGCAAATTTTTCAAGTTGATAACGAATGCTGTTTCTGATATCGGTTCTTTCATTAATCCATTCGGCAATAATATGCTGAGCGCCTTCTAATGCGGCCTCTTTTGTTTGAACTTCATTATTTATATATTTTGTAGCAATAGATTCAATATCTGTGGCGCGTTGACTCATGATTATCTTAGCCAACGGTTCCAATCCATTTTTACGAGCGGTTTCAGCCTTTGTTTTTCGCTTTTTCTTGAAAGGAAGGTAAAGGTCTTCCAATGCTATTAAATCATTGGATGATATAATTTTTGCTTTTAATTCATCAGTTAAAACTTCTTGCTCATCCAGCGCTTTTATAATTGCTATTTTACGCTTTTCCAACACTTCAAACTGCAGTTTATACTTGACAATTTCACCAATTTGAACTTCATCCAAATCTCCAGTCATTTCTTTTCTGTAACGCGAAATAAAAGGAATGGTACAATCTTCATTTAACAATTGTACCGTATTTTGAATGCTTTTATCTGGAAGATTGGTAAAGGATTTTATATATTGAAGTAGTTGCATTGTTGAATTTAGTTTTTAGTTGGCATTCACGGTTTAAAGTCGCAGTAGGCAGTTAAGATTAAGGTTATAAAAACAACTTCATTCATAAACTTTCAGCTTTGGTTGTTGGTTTCAGAATGACAAACTAACAAACTGTCATGCTGAACGCTAGTGAAGAATCCCACGGTATAATTAAGCGTTGAGATTCTTCATTCCGCTTCGCTGCTTTCAGAATGACAAACTAACTAACTTATTTGCTCCCCGTTAGCAACTGAATCATTTTCGGGTTCAATAAATGCCAGTTTCCCATCGGGCGTATTGGCCATTAAAATCATTCCCATACTTTCAATTCCTTTTAAATTCCTTGGTGCCAAATTAACCAAAACCGTTACTTTTTGTCCGATAATATCATCCGGATTAAAACTTTCTGCAATTCCAGAAACTATGGTGCGAACGTCAATGCCAACATCAACTTTAAGCTGTAATAATTTTTTGGTTTTAGGCACTTTCACCGCTTCAATAATAGTTCCTACTCGAATATCCAATTTTGTAAAATCATCAAATTCAATGGTTTCTTTTTGGGGTTCCGTTATTTTATTTTCTGCTTCATTTGTTAATTTTGTAGCTTCCAGTCTGTTTAGTTGCGTCAGAATTTCTTCATCTTCAATTTTAGCAAACAACAATTCGCCCTTGCCAATTTGGTGATTTGGCGGCAATAATTCCTCCTTGTCTTCAACATCGTTCCAACGCAAATCATTGGAGCCGAAATTGAGAATTGTTTTCAATTTTGTAGAAGTAAACGGCAAAAAAGGTTCGCTCAACACCGCCAAAGCGCTCGCAATTTGCAAAGCGATGTACATGACTGTTTTTACGCGTTCTTTATCAACCTTTATCATTTTCCAAGGTTCTTCATCGGCTAAATATTTGTTTCCCAAACGCGCTAAATTGAGCAACTCTTGCGAAGCTTCCCTAAACCTGTAACGAGTAATTGAATTGCCAATTATAGAAGGAAATTTTTGCAATTTCTCCAATGTTTCATTGTCAATATCGGTAAACTCATTGGGTTCAGGAACAATTCCGTTGTAGTATTTATCGGTTAAAACCACCACCCTATTGATAAAATTACCAAAAATGGCTACCAATTCGTTGTTATTTCTAGCCTGAAAATCTTTCCAGGTAAAATCGTTGTCTTTTGTTTCAGGCGCATTTGCGGTTAAGGCATAACGCAACACATCTTGTTTATCAGGAAAATCTTCTAAATATTCGTGCAGCCAAACCGCCCAATTTTTAGAGGTGGAAATTTTATTGCCTTCTAAGTTTAAAAACTCATTTGCAGGAACATTCTCCGGTAAAACATAAGTGCCTTCGGCTTTTAACATCGCAGGGAAAATAATGCAATGAAACACAATATTGTCCTTGCCAATAAAATGAATCAATTTTGTGTCTTTATCTTTCCAATAAGGTTCCCAGTCTTTTCCCTCGCGCGCTGCCCATTCTTTGGTTGAAGAAATATAACCAATAGGCGCATCAAACCAAACGTACAATACTTTTCCTTCGGCATTTTCAACAGGCACCGGAATTCCCCAATCTAAGTCGCGCGTTACTGCCCTAGGTTTTAATCCATCGTCCAGCCACGATTTTACTTGTCCCAAAACATTGGCTTTCCAATCGTTTTTATGACCTTCCACAATCCATTCACGCAGCCATTTTTCATACTTTTCCAAAGGCAAATACCAATGTTTTGTCATTTTTTTGGTAGGAACATTTCCTGTAATGGCCGATTTCGGATTGATTAAATCGGTGGCATTATGGCTTGTTCCGCATTTTTCGCATTGATCTCCATAACTCTCTTCGTTGCCGCATTTCGGACAAGTGCCAACCACAAATCTATCTGCCAAAAACTGGTTCGCTACTTCATCGTACAATTGTTCATTGGTTTCTTCAATAAATTTTCCTTCATCATACAGTTTCCTAAAAAATTCTGAAGCTGTTTTATGGTGAATTTCTGCGGAAGTACGTGAATAATTATCGAACGAAATTCCGAAATCCTCAAAAGACTTTTTGATGATGGCGTGGTATTTATCAACCACATCTTGCGGCGAAATACCTTCTTTTTTTGCTTTAATGGTAATGGGAACACCGTGTTCATCCGATCCGCAAATGTAAATTACATCATTTCCTGTTAAGCGTAAATAACGTGCGTAAATATCGGCTGGAACATAAACCCCCGCCAAATGCCCAATATGAACCGGACCGTTGGTGTAAGGCAATGCTGCAGTAATGGTATATCTTTTGGAATTGCTCATCAAAATTTATTTAAGAGCCACAAAAATAAGGATTGTTTACTAGAAAAGTGAATAGTTGATTCGGTTTTCGTAATTTGCATTATGTTTTATTAAATTTTAGTATGATTCAACCTAACTATTTACAAAAAGGTGATACTGTTTCCATAGTTTCAACGGCACGAAAAATTACTTCGGCCAACATTATTGCCGCCATTAAATTGCTGGAAAAATGGGGCTTAAATGTGGTTATAGGAAACACAATTGGTTTGGAAGACCATCAATTTGCTGGAAATGATGAAGCGCGAATAATCGATTTTCAACAAATGCTGGACAATCCAAAAGTTAAAGCAATCTGGTGCGCGCGTGGTGGTTATGGGACGGTTCGACTTATTGACCAACTTGATTTTACTGAATTTAAAAATCATCCAAAATGGATTATTGGTTATTCCGATATCACGGTTTTACACAACCACATTCATCATTTAGGGATTGAAACTTTGCATGCAACTATGCCAATTAATATTGAAAATAACAGCAAAGAAGCTTTAGAAACCTTAAAAAATAGCCTCTTTGGAAAAAATTTATCTTATGAAATTCCTTCTTCGGAAAATAATAAATTGGGAAATTCCACTGGTGACATTGTAGGCGGAAATTTATCGGTTTTATACAGTTTGTTAGGAAGTAAATCTTCCATAAAAACTGATGGCAAGATTCTTTTTATCGAAGATTTGGATGAATATTTATACCATATTGACAGGATGCTAATGAACCTGAAACGAAATGGTTATTTCTCAAATTTAAAAGGGTTGATTGTTGGCGGAATGACTGAAATGCACGACAATGAAATTTCCTTTGGAAAAACTGCTGAAGAAATTATTTTGGATTGCGTTTCGGAGTATGATTTTCCAGTTGTTTTTAATTTTCCTGCCGGACACTTTGACGATAATCGCGCGCTGATTTTAGGAAGAACTGTTGAATTAAATGTCACGCAAGAAAAAGCAAAACTAAAATTTTTAATTTAATGGCAAAACACAACGAACTGGGAGCATTGGGCGAAGAACTTGCCGTGGAAGAACTTGAAAAAAATGGCTACGAAATTATGGAACGCAATTGGCGTTACAAAAAAGCTGAAATCGACATTATTGCGCGAAAAAATGATGTTTTGGCCATTGTTGAAGTAAAAACACGCTCGTCAGATTATTTTGGTGATCCACAAGATTTTGTGAATTCAAAAAAAATTAAAATGTTGGTGGAAGCTGTCAACGAATATGTGGTTTCAAAGGATTTAGAAGTTGAAGTTCGATTTGACATTATAGCCATCATAATAAACGAAAACAAGCTTACCATTGAACACCTTGAAGATGCTTTTTATCATTTTTAAT
>JAAFHC010000294.1 GCA_010906935.1 Gelidibacter sp. | reverse complement strand
ATTAACTTTGGTTCAATATATCAATAAGTTTATATTTGAAAGACCGATTAATAATGTCAAAATTCAAATTATTTAATTGCACCCAACGGGTTAAGTTAATTTATTTTATCATTAAAGAGATAGCATAAACCAGATTTGGCAATAGAACGCATCTATTACTTACGTGGGTGAAAAGTATTCATCACTTGCTTTAAAAAACTTTTGTCTAAGTGCATATAAATTTCTGTAGTAGTAATACTTTCGTGTCCCAACATTTGTTGTATTGCCCTTAAATCGGCGCCTCGTTCCAACAAATGTGTGGCGAAGGAATGTCGAAAAGTATGCGGACTTATCTTCTTCTTGATGCCGGCTTTAATGGCTAAATTTTTGATAATGGTAAAAATCATCACACGCGTTAATTTTTTTCCTCTTCGGTTTAAAAAAACCGTATCTTCAAATCCTTTTTGAATAGCAATATGGGTTCTAATTGAATTCAAGTAAAATGAAATATACTTTTGTGTTTGTGAATTGATGGGCACAAAACGTTGTTTATTCCCTTTTCCAATAACCCGAATAAAATCTTCCTCAAAAAATAAATCGGAAATCTTTAAATTCGTCAATTCAGAAACGCGCAATCCGCAACTGTATAAAGTTTCAATAATGGTTCGGTTTCGCTCGCCTTGCAACTCGCTTAAATCGATGGCGCCAATGAGCAAATCAATTTCTTTTAAGGCCAAAGTATCTGGCAGTTTCCTGCCAATTTTAGGGGTTTCTATCAGTTCAGTCGGATTGTCTTTCCTGTATTCCTCAAAAATTAAGTAGTTGAAAAAATTTCGAATGCCCGAAATTAATCGAGCCTGAGATCGCGCATTAATCAGTTTCGAAGTTTCGTAAATGAATTGCTTAAAATCCTCCTGATTTATTGAAATGGGCGAAATAACCATTTCATTTTCCTCCAAATACAATATCAGCTTTTTTACATCGCGCGAATAACTGTCGATGGTATTTTGCGACAAGCCTTTTTCAATTTTTAAATAAAACTGATAATCGTGTAAAGCGTTGTTCCATTTCATTCTGTTTAAATTTTATTTTTTAGTGGTAACAGATACTGATCGCCATGAATCATTCCTTTGTGTTTTAAAATTTATGATACTAGTTTCATTCTGTAAATGTAATAATAAATGATTTTGGTTGTTATATAATAAATTAGGCACGGTTGTTGTAAACTGCCTTGACTGATATTAAAAATAAGAGTATCAAAAACCTTGTGATTGCTATAAATGCAATACATTTGTTTATTATTAATTTTAAATTAATTTAATTATGAAAAAAATCGTTTTTGTTGCAGTAATTGCAATATTTTCTTTAGTGAGTTTAAATGCTCAAAGTTCTTTTGGTGCAAAAGCAGGTGTAAATGTGTCCAATTTATCGGGAGACGTTTCCAATAATGAAGCCTTAATTGGTTTCCATGCGGGTGTTTTTGCTGAAATTGCGTTGGCCGACTCTTTTTACTTACAACCTGAATTGTTGTATTCAACCCAAGGAGCAAAATATGAGGGGCCTTCCTCTATCTTCACTTCTGATTTAAAGCTTAATTACATTAATTTGCCAATTATGTTTAAGTATGATGTGGCAAACAGATTTTATTTAGAAGCAGGACCTCAGATAGGTTTTTTAGTATCAGCTGAGGAAAATTGGGAAGGAACATATGGAGGTATAACTGGAAGTGGTGAAGAAGATGTTAAAGATTCTTTTGAAACAACAGATTTTGGTGTTAATTTTGGTTTATCGTATGGATTTACCGAAAAAATATTTGCACAAGCAAGGTATAATATTGGTATGACCA
>JAAFHC010000075.1 GCA_010906935.1 Gelidibacter sp. | reverse complement strand
TGCGACTTCAAGATACTGAATTTCAGTATCTTGACCAATATCTAATCATTTTATTTTAACTTATTTTAAACTAAATAATTGCACCCAACGGGTTATATTATAATTATTTATAAATTGAATATCTTTAAACAAACCTAATAATGATGAAAAAAATCACAACCAGTATATTATTTTTATTTGTTATAACGTCACTTCAAGCACAGGTTGACCCTGCTATTTTTGACAAATTTGAGTCCAAATTTTTAAATATTGATGGCTACAAAATTAATGTTGAAGTAAAAGGAGCTGGTGATCCAATTTTCTTTATTCCGGGCGGACCGGGAAATTCACATGATTATATGCAAGGCGCTTTTGGCCAATATTACAAAACCAATACGGTGGTATTTTTTGATTTTTTGGGTAGGGGAAAATCGGATGACGCAAAGAATAAAAGTGAATATTCTATTGAAAACGATACCGATTTAATTGAAAAAATAAGAAAACAATTAGGCTTTGAGAAAATATCGATTGTTGGCCATTCCTACGGAAGTGTTCCTGCGCAAAATTATGCGATTAAGTATCCAAAACATACTAACAAAATGGTTATTATTGCCGGTTTTCATAGCGGACTTATGTGGCAAGCCAATTGCGACAGTTATAATCACTATGCAAAAACCCATTTTCCTGAGTTATGGAAAAAAGTAGATTCTTTAAGAACTTTAGGTTTTGTTTCTTCCGATAAAGAGTTTATGAAAGTTTATGGAAGTTTTCCAACAAAATATATTTACTATCACAATACAAGCATTAAAGGAAATGTTCCAAAATACGATTTCAGAAACTGGAATGATGATGTTTATGCTCAAATTATTGGACGCGATGGCGATTTTGAAGTGAGCGGAAGTATGATGGATACGGATTTTAGATGCGATTTAAAAAACGTAAAAGCTCCAACTTTAATAACTTCCGGTAGGTATGACGGAGTTTCAACTCCTGAATTTAACATTCAGTATCAACTATTTATGCCACAAGCCAAATTTGTGATTTTTGAACAAAGCGGCCACAATCCTTATTTGGAAGAACCTGAAAAATTTTACAAATTATTTGAAGAATTTATGGAAATAAAAATTGAATAATTTTATTTGATAAAACATAAAACCCTCAAACCGAACAAAGTTCAGTTTGAGGGTTTCTTATATTTTAATTTATTATTTACTGGCAAAAAGTTTCACATCATTTTCAGAAACTTCTTTTTCGCCTAATATTATTAAGCGCTCAACAACATTTCTTAGTTCTCTTATATTTCCTGTCCAATCATATTCCTGCAACAATTTTATAGCTTTTTCAGAAAATTTCTTGACAGCCGTGCCTTGCTCTTCAGCAATTTGTTCGGAAAAAAATTTGATTAAAAGCGGAATATCTTCTCTTCTTTCATTCAAAGAAGGAACATTTATTAAAATTACGGCAAGGCGGTGGTATAAATCTTCCCTAAATTTTCCTTCACTTATTTCCTTTTGTAAATCTTTATTGGTGGCGGTAATCACACGCACATCAACTTTAATGTCTTTATCGCTTCCAACTCTGGAAATAATATTCTCCTGTAAAACACGTAACACTTTTGCCTGAGCCGAAAGACTCATATCACCAATTTCATCTAAAAAAATAGTACCGCCGCTTGCAGTTTCGAACTTACCTGATCTGTCTTTAACCGCTCCAGTAAATGAACCTTTTACATGTCCGAACAATTCGCTTTCTATCAATTCTGAAGGGATTGCGGCGCAATTTACCTCAACCATTGGGGCTTTAGCCCGTTCGCTTTTTTCGTGCAGCCAATGTGCCACCAACTCTTTTCCTGTTCCATTTGGTCCGGTAATTAATACTCGGGCATCGGTTGGTGCCACTTTATCAATCATTGTTTTAATATGAGTGATGGCTTTGCTTGCGCCAATCATTTCATATTTTTTGCTCACTTTGCTCTTTAAAAGAATATTTTGAACAACCAGTTCTTTTTTGTCGAGTGCATTCCGAACTGTGTTTAGCAATCGGTTTAAATCGGGTGGTTTTGAAATATAATCGAAAGCGCCTAAACGCATCGTGTTTACTGCAGTGTCTAAATCACCGTGACCGGAAATCATCACAATCGGTATTTCAGGTTTTAATTTTTTTACTTTTTCAAGCACTTCAACCCCATCCATTTTTGGCATTTTTATATCGCACAACACCAAATCAAAATCCGATTTAATAATCATATCTATTCCTATCAAACCATCTTCTGCTTCTTCAACCTCATAAGTTTCATTTTCTTCAGAAATTATTTTCTTCAATACTCTGCGGATGGAGGCTTCATCTTCAATAATTAATATTTTCGGCATTTTTTAGTCGTTTTAAAGAAAATAAATGAACCCTAAATCCATCAATTTTTCTATTTTATCCGTTATTTTTTAATAATAAATCGTAAATCAAAAATTAATATTTCAACCATTTGTATATTTCCTTATAGCTTGGTTTTTTGCCATACATTAAAATTCCCACTCGGTAAATTTTAGCCGCAAACCAAACCATCCCAATAAAAGTAACAATTAACAACACTATTGACGTAATTAATTGCCACCAAGGCACCCCAAAAGGAATTCGCATCAACATCACTATTGGTGAGGTTAGTGGAAACAATGAAAAAGCCAATGCAATTGGTCCGTGCGGATTTTCAATAACCGAAAAACCAACATAAATAGCTATGACCAAAGGCATTAAAACCGGCATCATAAATTGTTGCGTATCGGTTTCGCTGTCAACAGCGGCGCCAATTGCGGCATAAATGGAACTGTAAATTAAATAACCGCCCAAAAAATAAATAATAAATGAAAAAAACATGGTGAGAATCGGCAAGTTTTTAATTTCCTGAAGTATGAGTTGCAAATCGTTATTGCTTGAATTTTGCATTTGCTGAACCATTTCAGGAGCCATTTGAGCGGAACTAGAACTTACGTCGCCTACTCCAAAATATAAGGTAATTGCAAACAATAAAATTCCGCCTATCACCATCCAAATTATAAATTGCAAAATGCCTGCCATGGCATTTCCAATAATTTTCCCCATCATGAGCTGAAAAGGTTTTACAGATGAAATGATCACTTCAATAATTCGGCTGGTTTTTTCTTCTATAACACTTCGCATGACCGAAGTTCCGTAAATAATTATAAACATAAAAATTAAATAGCCAAATCCTCCACCTGCAAACATGCGCAAAACACTGCCAATTTTAGAAGATTTTTCTCCCGAAAAATTTTCAGCGTCTATGGTCACTTTTGTTTCTATGGATTTTATTTTGTCAACATCAATTTGTAATTGCGCTATTTTTAAGTTTCTTATTTTCTTTTCCAGTTTGCTTTCTATACTGCTCAATACCGTTAAACTTGGTGTATCATTAGAAAAAAAAGTGATGCCATTTGAAAGTTCACTCAAACTGTCGCTTTTAGGAATCACCAACAATCCGTAATAAAATTCTTTTGTTTTTTCTCTAGCTTCCTCAATGCCCAAACTTGTTAAATCTATGTATTTAACAACATCTGAATCTTCAAAGGCATCAGAAAATTGTTGGGATTCATCAACAAAAGCAATGGTGCGAATTTCCTCTGCGTTTTTTTCATTTAAAAAAATGATCAATAAAAAAAGTCCAACCACCATGAGCGGACTCAACAAAGTCATTACAATAAATGATTTGTTTTTGACCTTTGCCAAAAACTCTCTTTTTATGATTAATTTTAATTTATTCATGTTTTAAGTTGAAAAGTTAAAAGTGGAAGTTGAAAGTAATTATATTTTCCTGTTCCTTATTTCCTATTCTCTATTCAATTATTAATTCCCCTTTCGGGAGTTAGGGGCTTTTTTATTTTCTATTTATTAGAAGCTACTGATTGTAAAAATATATCGTTAACACTTGGAATAACTTCAGTAAAATGCGTTATCTGTGCTTTATTGTTTAAAAATTCAATCAAATCTTTTGACGTTTCCCCGCTTTTTAAACTGAATAAAAGTCGTAAATCATCATTAATTGAAGTTGTTTTTGAATTTTCAACGCTAAATTGTGCGTTAATTTGATTTAAAAGCAGCTCTTTATCTTTAGACAACAAACCAACTTCAAACTGATTGGTTTTAAATTGTTGTTTGATGTCTTTTACCTTTCCGTCCAATATTTTATTCGATTTATTGATCAATGCAATATAGTCGCACATTTCCTCCACAGATTCCATTCTGTGTGTTGAAAAAATGATACTTGCGCCTTCATTTCGCAAATTTAAAATTTCATCTTTTATTAAATTGGCATTTATGGGATCGAATCCGCTGAAAGGTTCATCAAAAATTAACAATTTTGGGCAATGCATCACCGTAACGATAAATTGCACTTTTTGCGCCATCCCTTTAGAAAGTTCCTGAATTTTTTTGTTCCACCAATCGGTAATTTCAAATTTTTCAAACCAATATTTCAGTTTCTTTTTGGCTTCTTCTTTAGACATCCCTTTTAGCTGGGCCAAATACAGGGCCTGTTCACCAACTTTCATACTTTTATACAAACCGCGCTCTTCAGGCAAATATCCAATATACTGAATATGATGCGGTTGCAAAATTTCTCCATCCAAATAAACGGTTCCGCTATCGGGTAAAGTAATTTGGTTTATAATTCTTATTAAGGAGGTTTTTCCTGCACCATTGGGACCCAATAATCCAAAAATACTTCCCTTTGGCACCGAAATAGAAACGTTGTTCAATGCTGTAAAACTTCCATAGTTTTTACAGACATTTTCAACCTTTAAAACATTGTTCATGCGATAGTTTTTGATTCGAAGGACGAAAATAGAACTATTTTGCTAAAAATTGGTTAATCTTATTATAAAATTATTCTAGCTTTTCAATATATTTTTGCTGTATGGTCTTCAATAATTCCATGGTCGCTTTTGGTTTTACAACCCGCAAAATTTCAATAATTCCGTGATTTACATAAAAAATTCCTTTTGCGATATCGTAATTTGCGTCAGCGATGTTGTGCTTTATTTCCTGTGTTAGTTTTTTAAACTCGTCCCAGGTTATATATCTTGGCACTTCAATATAGTAAACCTCATCTTCATCGTGAGAATGAAAAATTCCTTTTTCAACTTCATCAACATTGAAAAAACGATTGATTCTTATTAAGGCTTCAGTAGATTTAAATTTTTCACTTTTTGCAAAATCATAACCTTCATCCTTATAATATTGCTGAATTTGTCCAATTTCATGAAACCGGTTTATGCCCTTTACCCTAACGCCATCTAACTTTCTGGAATTCATGGTAACCTCACATTTTGCGCCATCCAATTTCAAATGATATTTTTCGTTAATTTTTTTGGTGACACGCAGTATTTTTTCAAATGAATTTGGTGTTTTGGTCACAAAAATAATAGAAACGGGTTTCACAATTTCCGTAAACCTGCCATAATAATTTTTATAAGGATCCGGTACATTAATAACAAATGTGTTAGGAAGCTTGTTTTCGTCTATAGTATCTATTTTTTCCTGTATGATAATTTTCCCAATAAGTTCTTTTGTTGCCATAGTTTAAAAGTTTGTGAATAGTTTTTTAAACTTATTCTTTTTTTCCATAATAAACAAACAAAATAATTTTTATTTAATTTATTATGCGCGCATAGTATTTTTTTTTATATATTTGATAAATGCAAAAAGAACAAACTATAGATCACGCTCTTAGAGCCACCTGGCAATCAGTTGCTAAAATGTATAACGAACAGGCTGCAAAGCACGACAGCACTATGGCCATGGCTTTTGTCTTATTAAATGTTGATATTGAAAATGGAACGCCGTCAACTGCATTGGGGCCGTTAATGGGTATGGAACCCACAAGTCTTTCCCGCATTTTAAAAAGCATGGAGCAAAAAAAACTTGTTTATAGAGAAAAAAACCCAATAGATGGAAGAGGAATTTTGATAAAAATTACTGAATTCGGACTTGAAAAAAGAAATACTTCTAAAGAACATGTCATCAAATTTAATGAAACCATTAGAAAACATATTTCTGAAGAAAAAATAAATCACTTTTTTGAAGTTACGGAAACCATTAACCAATTAATTAACGACAAAATTATTTTTAATAATAAACCGACCAAATAAAATATAAATAATCATAACTTATGAAAAGACCAATAAAAAAAATAGCTGTAATCGGATCTGGTATCATGGGATCGGGAATTGCGTGTCATTTTGCAAACATTGGTGTAGAAGTTTTGCTGCTCGACATTATTCCTCGTGAATTAAATGACGTTGAGAAAGCAAAAGGACTTACACTAGAAAATAAATTTGTTCGCAACAGAATTGTAAATGACAGTTTAAACGCTTCCTTAAAATCGAAACCTTCTCCTATTTATAATATCAAATTTGCCGAAAGAATTTCTACCGGAAATTTAGAAGATGATTTGCATAAGATTAAAGAGGTAGATTGGATTATTGAAGTTGTTGTTGAGCGATTGGACATTAAACAACAGGTTTTTGAAAAAATTGAAAAATATAGAAAACCAGGCACGCTGATTACTTCCAATACTTCAGGTATTCCAATAAAATTTATGAATGAAGGCAGAAGTGCCGATTTTCAACAGCATTTTGCTGTTACGCACTTTTTTAATCCGCCTCGGTATTTAAAACTTTTTGAAGTGGTTCCCGGTCCGGACTGCAAACAGGAAGTTGTTGACTTTTTAATGATGTACGGTGAAAAATTCTTAGGAAAAACTTCTGTTTTAGCAAAAGACACGCCAGCATTTATTGGAAATAGAGTCGGTATTTTCGGAATTATGAGTTTGTTCCACCAAGTTAAAGAATTGGGATTGACAATTGAAGAAGTTGACAAATTAACTGGCCCTGTTATTGGCAGGCCAAAATCGGCAACTTTTAGAACTGTAGATGTTGTGGGATTGGATACTTTGGTTCACGTGGCAAACGGTATCTATGAAAATTGTCCGAATGATGAAGCTCACCAATTGTTTAAACTTCCTGAGTTTATTGATACCATGATGAAAAACAAATGGTTGGGAAGCAAAACCAAACAGGGATTCTATAAAATGGTTACTGAAAATGGTCAAAGAAATATTCTTTCTTTAGATTTAAATACCTTAGAATACCGTCCAAATAAAAAGGCAAATTTTGCAACACTTGAACTCACCAAAACCATTGATCACGTAATTGATCGATTTAAAGTGCTTGTAAAAGGAAAAGACAAAGCCGGTGAATTTTACAGAAAGAATTTTGCAGCGATGTTTGGCTACGTTCAAAACAGAATTCCTGAAATTTCTGACGAATTATACCGATTGGATGACGCCATGAAAGCTGGTTTTGGCTGGGAACATGGGCCTTTTGAAATTTGGGATGCCATTGGTGTTGAAGCCGGGATTGAATTGATGAAAGCCGAAAACTTGCCAGTTGCAAAATGGATTACTGAAATGCTTGAAAGCGGAAATAAAAGCTTTTATAATGTAAAAGAAGGCGCAAAATATTACTATTCAATTCCGTCTAAAAAACAAGAAAAAATTCCAGGGCAAGACAGTTTTATCATTCTTAATAATATAAGAGAAGCTAAAACAATTTGGTCAAATCCGGGAGCTTCCATCCAACATTTAGGTGACGGCGTTTTGAATATCGAATTCCAGTCTAAAATGAACACATTGGGCGGCGAAGTTTTGCAAGCCATTAACAAAGGAATAGATTTGGCAGAAACCGAATACGATGCGGTTATTTTAGGAAACCAAGGTTCAAATTTTTCAGTAGGCGCCAATTTAGGCATGGTATTTATGATGGCTGTTGAGCAAGAATATGATGAACTTAATTACTCTGTAAAATATTTTCAGGATACCGTAATGCGTTTGCGTTATTCTTCTTGTCCAACCATTATTGCACCACACGGATTTACATTTGGAGGCGCATGTGAAATGAGTATGCACGCAGATAAAGTGATTGCCGCTGCAGAAACTTACATCGGTTTGGTTGAATTTGGCGTAGGAATAATTCCTGGTGGCGCCGGTTCAAAAGAAATGGCATTAAGAGCTTCTGAAGGCGTTTTAAAAGATGATGTGAAATTAAATAAACTGCGCGATTATTTTATCAATGTAGCGATGGCAAAAGTGGCAACTTCTGCCTATGAAGCTTACGATTTAGGATTCTTCAAAGAATATAAAGATATTGTTGTGGTAAACAGAGACCGTCAAATCGCAACGGCCAAACGTCACGCTATTCAACTATTGGAAGATGGATACACGCAACCAATTCCTAAAAAAGCATTGGTTTACGGACAACAAGCCTTAGGGATGTTTTTAGTAGGAACCGACAGTTTGGAAAAAGGACATTACGCTTCTGAGCACGATAAAAAAATAGCCAATAAATTAGGTTATGTGATGGCTGGAGGAAATTTATCGGAACCAACTTATGTCTCAGAACAATATTTATTAGATCTCGAACGTGAGGCGTTTATGAGTTTGTGCAGTGAGCGCAAAACTTTAGAGCGAATTGAGCACATGTTAAAAACAGGAAAACCATTAAGAAATTAAAAAGATGAGAACAGCATATATAGTACAAGGATATAGAACTGCAGCGGGAAAAGCGCCAAAAGGAGTTTTTAGGTTTAAACGGCCTGATGAGCTCGCCGCTGAAACTATAGAACATTTATTGAAAGATTTTCCGCAACTGGATAAACATCGAATAGATGACGTCATGGTAGGAAATGCCATGCCAGAAGCAGAACAAGGCTTGAATATTGGACGTTTAATTTCATTAATGGGATTAAAAATTGATGATGTTCCTGGAATGACTGTGAACCGTTATTGCGCTTCAGGATTAGAAACAGTGAGTATTGCAGTTGCTAAAATACAATCTGGCATGGCCGATTGCATTATTGCTGGCGGTGTGGAAAGCATGAGTTATATTCCAATGGGTGGTTATCGTCCGGTTCCTAATTATAAAACAGCCAAAGAAGGAAATGAAGATTATTACTGGGGAATGGGTTTAACTGCGGAAGCCGTTGCCAAACAATTCAATGTTTCTCGTGAAGATCAGGATCAATTTTCTTATCAATCGCATGTAAAAGCATTAAAAGCGCAAGCTGAAGGAAAATTTACAAGTGGTATTGTTCCAATCAACATTGAAGAAGTTTATATTGACGAGAACGGCAAAAAACAAGTCAAAAATTATTTGGTTTCTAAAGATGAAGGTCCGCGAAAAGAAACTTCCATAGAGGCCTTGTCAAAATTACGTCCGGTATTTTCCGCTGATGGAAGTGTAACTGCAGGGAATTCTTCTCAGATGAGTGATGGTGCCGCCTTTTTATTGGTGATGAGTGAAGAAATGGTGAAAGAATTAAATATTGAACCTATAGCACGAATGGTTTCCTATGCGGCCGTTGGCGTTGAGCCTAGAATAATGGGAATTGGACCGGTAAAAGCAATTCCGAAAGCACTAAAACAAGCCAATTTAACATTAAAAGATATTGATTTAATTGAATTGAATGAAGCATTTGCTTCGCAATCTTTGGCTGTGATGCGTGAACTCGACATCAACCAGGACATTGTGAATGTGAATGGTGGTGCTATAGCTTTAGGACATCCGCTGGGTTGTACTGGAGCAAAACTTTCTGTGCAGTTGTTCAACGAAATGCGAAGCAGAAAAAGCAAATACGGAATTGTGACTATGTGCGTTGGAACAGGACAAGGCGCTGCAGGAATTTACGAATTATTAAAATAAACCAACAAGGCTTTAAAGTAATAGCCAATTAATAAAACTTAAACATCAAATAAAAAAATGGAAACAATAAAAGGAGGGGAATTTCTAATAAAAGAAATTAAATCGGAGGATATTTTTGTGTCGGAAGAATTCAACGAAGAACAAAAAATGATGAAGGATGCGGTTATTGAATTTATAGACCGCGAAGTATGGCCACATAAAGAACGATTTGAAAAGAAAGATTATGCTTTCACCGAAGAAGTGATGCGTAAGGCTGGAGAAATGGGATTTTTAGGTGTTTCCATACCTGAAGAATATGGAGGAATTGGGATGGGATTTGTTTCAACCATGTTGGTTACCGACTACATTTCATCAGCAACAGGATCTTTGGCAACAGCTTTTGGAGCGCATACAGGAATTGGAACTATGCCAATCTATTTATATGGAACAGAAGCACAAAAACAAAAATATTTACCTTTTTTAACTTCAGGCGAAAAATTTGGTGCCTATTGCTTAACAGAACCAGGAGCTGGTAGTGATGCCAATTCTGGAAAAACAACAGCCCAATTAACTGCGGACGGAAAACACTATAAAATTAACGGACAAAAAATGTGGATTTCCAACGCAGGTTTTGCTGAAATTTTTATTGTTTTCGGCCGTATAGAAAATGATAAAAATATCACGGCATTCATTTTGGAGTTTGATAAAAATAATCCTAACGGTGTTGCCCTTGGAGAAGAAGAAAATAAACTTGGAATTACATCATCCTCAACGCGTCAGGTATTTTTTACAGATACTTTAATTCCTGTTGAAAATATGTTATCCGAAAGAGGAAAAGGATTTAACATTGCTTTAAATTCTTTAAATGTAGGTCGAATAAAATTAGGTGCAGCCTGTACAGATGCAAGTCGTAGAATTATTACGGAATCCGTGAAATATGGCAATGAACGTTTCCAGTTCAAAGTTCCTATTTCAAGTTTTGGTGCCATTCAGAAAAAATATGCTGAAATGTGTGCTAAAACTTTTGCATTAGATGCAGGAAGTTACAGAGCCGCAAAAGATATTCAAAATATGATTGATTCTCTTTTAGCCGATGGAAAATCACACGAAGAAGCAGAATTAACGGCTTTTAGTGAATTTGCCATTGAATGTGCCATTCTAAAAGTATTTGGTTCTGAAGTTTCACAGTTTGTTTCGGATGAAGGTATCCAAATTTTCGGTGGAATGGGATTCTCTAAAGACACGCCGATGGAAAGTGCCTGGCGAGATGCTCGTATTACCAGAATTTACGAAGGCACCAACGAAATTAACCGATTGTTAACTGTTGGCATGTTGCTTAAAAAAGCAATGAAAGGTGAAATCGATTTAATGACTCCCGCAATGGAAGTTGGCAATAGTTTAATGGGAATTCCATCGTTTGAAACTCCCGACTTTTCTGTTTTATTTTCAGAAGAAAAAGAAATGATTGCCCGATTGAAAAAATCCTTTTTAATGATTTCTGGGAAAGCAGTACAAAAATATGGAATGGATTTAGACAATCACCAACAGTTGATTTTGGCCGCTGCCGAAGTAATGATTGAAATTTATATGGCAGAATCAGCGATATTGAAAGCTGAAAAAATCGTAAAATTAACTTCAGAAAAAGAAGCTGAAGTTCAAATCGCCTTAGCAAAATTAAACTTGTACAATGCTATTGATAAAATTAACATCTTTGGTAAAGAAGCAATTTTATACTTTTCTGAAGGTGATGAACAACGTGTAATGTTGATGGGTTTAAAACGTTTTACCAAATACGTTAATAATCCAAATCCAATTGCTTTGCGAAACGTAATTGCCGAAAAACTAATTGCTGAAAACAAATATTGCTTTTAAAAATCAATTATTTAACAAAATACCCCTTAAAAGCTGCAACATTTTTGTTGCAGCTTTTTTTTGTTAAATCGTTCAAAATAAGTATTTTTTTTGTAAATTTATAATAGATTTCAACAAATCACACCACCCCAACTGTTTCATTATTAAAGTATAATTATGAAAAATAACATTGGAATTTGGATAGATACACACCATGCCGTGGTTATCAAGCTCTTAAACGGTGAACACACCGTTAAAACAATTGAATCCAATATTGAAACAAGAGAACGCATCCCTGGAGAGTCAAAAAAATATGGACGATTTGGAGGGCAGTATATGACTTTTGAAAAAAATCGGGAGAACAAAAAAATAGAGCAAACCAATCAGTTTATCAAAATACTGTTAAATAAAATTGAAGATGCTGATGCTGTTGTGCTCTTTGGTCCGTCAATTATGAAAACCATTTTTGAAAAGGAAATTAAAAACGATTTAAACCTTATTGGCAAACTTGCAGGGGTTTTTGATGCTGATTCTATGACTGAAAATCAAATGGTTGCTCGGGTTAAAGATTTTTACAAAAAATAAATTTACCTTAAACATATTAATTGGAACAATTTTCGCTAATAGGAAACCTATTACTATAATTAGCGATTCCATATTTCCATATTTTAACATTTTATGGTTTTGAGCGCACATAAATTATAGTCTATATTTGAAAATCTGTAATTTAAAAACTTAATTTCATGCAAATAAAATCAATTTTAATTTCAATTTCATTATTAATTTCAAGCATTGGATGGGCTCAAAAACCAACTTTTGACATCATCAAAACAAAAAATGGCACCTTACAAATTCAGCCTATTTTACACAGCAGTTTGGTGTTAACTTATAACAATACAACCATTTATGTCGATCCTTATGGTGGTGCAAAAATGTATAAAGGCATCAAAGCGCCCGACATTATTTTAATTACCGATATTCATAGTGATCATTTAGATTTAAAAACATTGGATTCCATTGACACTTCAAAAGCTATTTTTATTCTTCCTGAAGAAGCAGCCAATAAATTGCCAAAAAAATATGGATCTGAAATGGTGAAACTTAAAAATAGACAAGGCGTTCACCGGTTGGATTTTTTCATAACAGCAATTCCAATGTATAATTTACCGGAAGATTCAAATTCAAGACACCCAAAAGGACGTGGAAACGGTTACATCATTACGGTTGACGACAAGCAAATTTATATTTCGGGAGATACAGGAGATATCCAGGAAATGAGAATGCTTCAAAATATTGATGTGGCTTTTGTTTGTATGAATTTACCTTATACAATGGATATAAATCAGGCTGCAAGTGCCGTTTTAGAATTTCAGCCTAAAATTGTGTATCCTTTTCACTACAGAGGACAAGATGGGCTTAGTGACATAGAAACTTTTAAAAAATTGGTAAATTCAAAAAATAAAACCATTGAAGTTCGCTTAAGAAATTGGTATACAAGCAATTAACCCTTTATCAATTCCTTGCCTACAGCACAGTTCAAACACAGTTGCTTGTTGCAATAATCGTTTTTTAGTTGAAGCAATGCCTGGGTTTCAAAAGCGGTGTTGCTTTTAATTTTCAGTTCGTTGAATTTTGAAATAATCTCATTTTTTTCTGGTTTTATGTTGGCGATAATGGTGAGTGCCGAACTTATTTCATTTGTTCCCAAGCTTTTTAAATACAAAAATTTCAAAGGAATAATGGTGTTTATCAACAACAAATCAATAAATGGTTTTGTGAGTTTTTTTATGTTTTTTTTTGATGTGGTTTCAAAAGTATAATGCGTTCCCCAATAAGTTGATGTTGCTTCATCAAACAATTCGTAAAATTCTATAATATTTTCTGTTTCAGTAATTTTAGAAAATAAATTTTGATGGCGGTGATAAACCATTGCCAATTGAGACAACCGAATAGTAGGGAAATTATTTGGCCGCAACCTAAAAAACTGAACTTGCCCATTTGAGATCGGGGTAAGCTGAAATTTTGTCCTTAAATAATTGTATTCCTTTTTTAATTTTTCAAAATACTCTGATTCGTACTCTTTGGAAAGCATTCCGGCCTGACCAAAAAACAAAGCTTCCAACTGTTCTAAATTATTGGATACCTTTCTTACAATTGAAAAATCAAAGGAATTCGCAAAATTCATAAAAGCCTCCGCATTTATTTTCAGCCCAAAATTCTTTGCCAATAAAACAAACAATGCGGCTTCCCAATTATTATTTAATTTTGTAACGGTATTCTGAATTTGTACTGACTTATTTTCCAGCCTTTCAACATAAAGCCTTTCAAGCCAATTGTTAAAAATAAAAGAATCAATGCTGGCAATGTCTTTTTCACAATTGATCCAGTTTTTATTTTTGCTGAAAAGTTGTTGGTAATTGTTCAATAAATCCTTCGAAATATAATTTTTAAGTTCTAAAGTAGCAATCGATTGATTTGTTTTTCTGAAAACATCAACGCTATGTTCCCAAACCACGTGCAAAATTACCGAATCATAATTTTCGTCAATTTCATGGTTGTGCACATACCAATCGGATGAATTTAAATGAATTTCTACATTTCCTGCCCAAAGTTGATTGTTTATCACCAATTTGGCATTCAAAAAATCGGGGCCAGAATTCAGATTGGTGGTTCCTATTGAAATAATTTCAATATTTTCTCCGTTGGTGGTTTGTAAATTTGTAGTTGAAAACAATTTAAGTTTCCATACAAAATGCAGTAAATTTTCTTTCATAGCAATTCAATAACAACTTAAAAGTATACAATTTCTTTTAGTAAAAAAAATTGAATCAGAAAGTTACCTGTTTTCGGTATTTTTAAATTATTTTTGTTTCCTTAAATCTTAAGTGAATGAACATCGTCAATAGTTTAGAATGGAGATATGCCACCAAAAAGTTTGATCCTTCAAAAAAATTAACAATTCAACAAATTGAAACGCTAAAAAAAGCTTTTAACCTAACTCCAACTTCATTTGGTTTACAGCCTATAAAGATGATTGTTATTGAAAATAAGGAACTTCAGGAAAAATTAGTGAAATATTGCTATTTTCAACGTATGGTTGCTGATGCTTCTCACCTATTGGTTTTATGCATTGAAAATGATACGACAACTGATGATATTAATGCCTATTTTGACTTGGAAATAAAAACTAGAGGCACATCCGAGGAGGTAATTTCTAATTTTAGAAATCAGCTTATTGCTATGTATAAAAACAAAACTTTGGAAGAAAAACAATTATCGGCAACATACCAAACTTATATTGCATTGGGAAATTTAATGACAGTGTGCGCTGTCGAAAAAATTGATAATTGCCCTATGGAAGGATTTGTGCCTGAAAAAATTGATGAATTATTAAATTTACCTGCACAAAATTTAAAATCTGTATTATTGATGCCTGTTGGTTTTAGGGCTGAAGATGATTTCATGAGTACCATGAAAAAAGTAAGAAAACCATTAAATGAAACCGTCTTAGAAATATCATAAAAACTAAAACAACAAGAAAATGACAAAAGATATAAGAACTCTTGAACCCGTAGAACTTTGGAATAATTTTGCCGATTTAAATGCGGTGCCACGAGGTTCAAAAAAAGAAGAACGCGTAATACAATTTATGGTTGATTTTGCTAAAAAATTAAATCTGGAAACTGTGGTTGACCTTGTTGGCAATGTGATCATCAAAAAACCTGCTTCAAAAGGCATGGAAAATCGCAAAACTGTGGTGTTGCAATCGCATTTAGATATGGTGCACCAAAAAAATTCGGACACCCATTTTAATTTCGACACAGAAGGAATTAAAATGCTGGTTGATGGCGATTGGGTTCGTGCTGACGGCACAACGCTTGGTGCCGATAATGGTATTGGCGTTGCCGCAATAATGAGTGTTTTGGCTTCAAAAACCATTAAACATCCTGCACTTGAAGCATTGTTCACTATTGATGAAGAAACCGGAATGACTGGTGCTATGGGATTGCAAGCCAATTATTTAAACGGCGAGATATTGCTTAATCTAGATACTGAAGAAGACGATGAAATTGATATTGGATGTGCCGGAGGGATTGATGTTACAGCAGAAAATACATATAATGAAGTTGGCTCACCTGTAAATAGTGGCGGATATACAATTGCCGTTACGGGCTTAAAAGGAGGCCACTCCGGAATGGACATTCATAAAGGATTGGGAAATGCCAATAAAATTATGAACCGTTTATTTTATGAATCAAAAGAATTTATCAGAATTTCGGAAATTAACGGAGGTAGTTTACGAAATGCCATCCCTAGAGAAAGTTTTGCAATCATTTCAGTTGCCAATTCCCGAAAAGATGCTTTTATAAAAAAAATAAACAAAACTATTAAAGATATAAAAACTGAACTTGCAACGGTTGACCCTAATTTAGAAATAAAAATTTCTGAAGTGGCTACTCCTGAAAGAGTCATGACAACCATAAGTCAAAGTACTTTGCTCAACATGATTTATGCAGCGCATAATGGTGTTTATAGAATGAGCAATGACATGAAAGATTTGGTAGAAACTTCAAACAATGTTGCCCGTGTAATTGTTAAAGATGAAAGCGTGAAAATTATGTGTTTAACAAGATCTTCCGTTGAATCAGCAAAATTTGATTTGGCAAATAAACTAAAAGCCACCTTTGAAATGGCTGGATATGATGTGACATTTTCAGGTTCTTACCCAGGCTGGAAACCAAATGTAAATTCCCCAATTTTAAAGCTTTTATCAGAAACATACGATAAACTGTTTAATGAAAAAGCGAACGTTGTGGCTTGTCATGCCGGTTTAGAATGCGGTATTTTAGGAACCAATTATCCAGATATGGATATGATTTCTTTTGGACCAACCATACAAGGTGCGCATTCGCCAGACGAGAAAGCCAATATTAAATCTGCCCAGAAATTCTGGAAATATTTACTCACTATTTTGGAAAATATTCCGGTAAAAAAATAAAAATTAAAAGGGGCTTGAAATTTCAAGCCCCTTTTGCTTTTTAGCGCTTTGTTAACAATATAAACTTTCAAAAACCATAAATAATTGTATTTTTACAGCTTAAAATAATTCGATATTCTTTTATGGGAAAAATTATTGCAATCGCCAACCAAAAGGGAGGCGTTGGTAAAACTACAACCACTATTAATTTAGCAGCGGCTTTAGGTATTTTAGAAAAAAAAGTTTTGTTAATTGATGCCGACCCGCAAGCAAATGCTTCATCGGGGCTTGGGATTGCCATAGAAGAAGTTGAACTGGGAACGTACCAGCTTTTGGAACATTCCATTTCGGCAAAAGAGGCAATCGTTCCTTCAAATTCCCCAAATGTTGATATTATTCCAGCGCATATAGATTTAGTGGCCATAGAAATAGAATTGGTTGATAAACAAAATCGGGAATATATGTTGAAGGAAGCACTGAAAGAAATCAAAGAAGATTACGATTATATTTTAATAGATTGTGCGCCTTCACTTGGATTGATTACTTTAAATTCTCTTGTTGCAGCCGATTCAGTAATTATTCCAATTCAGTGCGAATATTTCGCCTTGGAAGGATTAGGAAAATTGTTAAACACCATAAAAAGTGTTCAAAAAATACACAATACCACTTTGGATATTGAAGGATTGTTGTTGACGATGTATGATTCTCGTTTGCGTCTTTCAAACCAAGTGGTAGAAGAAGTTAAAAAACATTTCCAAAGCATGGTTTTCAAAACCATTATTCAACGAAACGTTCGATTGAGCGAAGCTCCAAGTTACGGCGAAAGCATTATCGCTTATGACGCCACAAGTACCGGTGCCGTAAATTATATTAACTTAGCCAACGAAATTTTAAAACTGCATACCAAGGATGGCAAAAGCAATTAAAAAACAAGCAATGGGAAGAGGTTTGTCTGCACTATTGAACAATTCCGAGATAACTTCCGCAAACGACAAAAACGCCGATAAACTTGTTGGCAGTATTCTTGAAATAGCGTTAGATTTAATTGAGGTAAACCCTTTTCAGCCAAGAAGTTATTTTAACGAAGAATCATTGCGAGAATTGGCAAGCTCCATTAAAGAATTGGGTGTGATTCAGCCCATTACCATCAGAAAATTAGAAGGAAATAAATTTCAATTGGTCTCGGGGGAAAGAAGGTTTAGGGCTTCAAAACTAATAGGAAATACCACAATTCCGGCTTATATAAGACTTGCCAACGACCAGGAAATGCTAGAAATGGCATTGGTTGAAAATATACAACGAAAAGATTTAGACCCAATAGAGGTTGCCTTAACCTACCAAAGATTGATTGATGAAATTGATTTGACGCAGGAAGAAATGAGCAAACGCGTTGGAAAAAAACGCTCCACGATAAGCAATTATTTACGATTGCTAAAATTGGATCCGATTATTCAAACAGGGATGCGCGACGGATTTTTATCGATGGGACACGGAAGGGCATTGATAAATGTTGAAAACACCGAAGACCAATTAAGCATTTATGAAAAAATAATTGAACAAAAATTATCCGTTCGCCAAACGGAACAATTGGTCAAAGATTTAAAGGAAGGTGTTGTTGCAAAACCTAAAAAACAGGTTAAAGAAGCCAAACTTCCTTCATTTGTAAATGACGGATTAAAAACTTTCAGCAATTATTTCGGACATAAAATTGACATCAAATTATCAGGAAAAGATAAAGGCAAAATCAGCATTCCGTTTCATTCGGAAGAAGATTTCAACCGATTAAAAAAATTATTGGAATAAGTGCTTAAAAAAATTTTATATAGCTATTTAATGATTGCCGCTTTGACGGTATTTTCTGGCTATGCTCAAAAAATGGCCGAGGTAAAAATGAAGGATACCATAAGACCCTCGAGCGACAATTTTAAACCTCTTTCTCCTGCAAAAGCTGCATTTTATTCGGCTGTTTTACCCGGACTTGGACAAGCCTTCAATAAAAAATACTGGAAAATTCCTATTGTTTATGGTGTATTGGGAACTGGCGTTTATTTTTATGACAGGAATAACACCAACTTTAACAGGGCAAGAACAGCCTACAAATTAAGAATCAATGAAAAACCCGATGAATTTGATGGGTTAAACGGAAATATCTTATTATCAAAAGATGCTTTAATTCGGGCACAAAAATCTTATAAAAAAGAACGGGACTTGTCGTTGCTTGTGACTGCTGGTTTGTATATTTTACAAATTGTGGAAGCCAGTGTCAATGCGCATTTATTGCAACATAACGTAGACAGTAATTTATCTGTTTCTCCCCAAATAATTCGCAACGACATCACTCACAAATCAATTGTCGGCGCATCTGTTAATTTTAATTTTTAGTCATGAAGATAGCTTTATTGGGTTATGGAAAAATGGGCAAAACAATTGAACAAATTGCGCTTCAAAGAGGCCATGAAATTGTGTTGAAAATTGATGAAAACAGTTTGTATTATGATATTACTGCTGCAGATGTGGCAATTGATTTCAGCATTCCGGCAGCTGCTTTTAAAAATATTTCAACCTGTTTAAATAACCATGTTCCCGTCATCAGCGGCACAACAGGTTGGTTAGAAAAATTACCGGAAGCAACAGCACTTTGCAAAGAAAAAAATGGCGCTTTTATTACTGCTTCAAATTTCAGCCTCGGCGTAAATATCTTTTTTGAATTAAATGCACATTTGGCAAAAATGATGCGTAATTTAGAGCAATATACCATTTCAATAGAAGAAATTCATCATACCAAAAAATTAGATGCCCCGAGCGGCACGGCAATTACTTTGGCTGAAGGAATTATTAAAAATTCTAACAAAGAAAGTTGGGCTTTAAATGTAACAAACAAGGAAACAGAAATACCAATAATAGCAAAACGCATTGATGAAGTTCCCGGAACTCATACAATTGATTATAAATCGGCCGTAGATACCATAGAAATTAAACACACCGCACACAGCAGAGACGGTTTTGCCTTAGGCGCTGTTATCGCTGCGGAATGGTTGGCAGGAAAAACAGGTGTTTTTACCATGAAAGACGTTTTGGGACTTAAATAACATTAAAAAAATTAATTATGACAATGATACAATGGTTTATATTTTTCTTGATTGTTCAAGTAATTCATTTTGCAGGAACGTGGAAATTATATGTAAAAGCCGGCAGAAAATCTTGGGAAGCAATCGTACCGGTTTATAATGCCATTGTGCTGCTTAAAATATTAAAAAGACCAACTTGGTGGGTGATTTTATTGTTCATTCCGATCATTAATTTATTGATGTTCCCAGTAATTTGGGTTGAAACTGTAAGAAGTTTTGGAAAATACAAGACCATTGATTCAGTTTTAGCAGTTTTTACACTTGGTTTTTATATTTATTATTTAAACTATATCGAAGATGTAAATTATGTGCAGGATCGTAGTTTAAAATCAAGGACTGAAGTGGGAGAATGGGTGAGTTCCATTGTATTTGCCATTATTGCCGCAACAATTGTACACACCTATTTTATGCAACCTTACACCATTCCAACTTCCTCACTGGAAAAATCGTTGTTGGTTGGCGATTTCTTATTTGTAAGTAAATTTCATTATGGAGCAAGAACCCCAATAACCGTAATTGCTGCGCCAATGGTTCATGATTCATTGCCAATGATGAAAGCAAAATCCTATTTAAAAGTTCCGCATTTGCCTTATTTCAGATTGCCTGGTTTTGAAAAAATAAAACGCAACGAAATTGTGGTTTTTAACTGGCCTGTTGATACTGTTCGATTTTTTAGGGATAAATCCAATATTAACGTCGACAAACCCATTGACAAAAAATCGAATTACGTAAAAAGATGTGTTGGTATTCCTGGAGATTCTTTAGAAATAAAAGATGGTTATATATACATCAATGGAGAAAGAACAGTGCTTCCGGACAGGGCGTTACCGCAATATATGCACAAAGTTATCACTGACGGGCAACAACTGTCTGCACCTGCGCTAAAAAGATACAATGTTACTGAAGGTCACTTTTTTGGTGATTATTACTTGCTTAATTTAACTGACGAAAATGCAAGTTTACTTAAAGCAAATCCGCTTGTTAAAAGTGTTACCAAAGAAATTGCACCAAAAGGCACATTTGAATCAGGCATATTCCCTCACAATCCGCAATATGCATGGTCTATTGATAATTATGGTCCAATTTATATTCCTGAAGCAGGAAAAACGGTTGAATTAAACGCCAAATCATTGCCGTTTTATAAAAGAATTATTGAAGTTTACGAAAACAATAATTTAACAACCAGCGGAGACGAAATTTTTATCAACGGAAAATTGGCAACCTCTTATACCTTTAAACAAGATTATTATTGGATGATGGGTGATAACCGACACAATTCTGAAGATGCACGCTATTGGGGTTATGTGCCTTTTGACCACGTGGTTGGAAAACCCGTATTTATTTGGTTTAGCTGGGATACCAACGGACAAGGAATTGCCAAAAAAATAAGATGGGAACGTGTTTTCACCACTGTTCACGGTAGCGGAAAACCAGTTTCATACCTATATTATTTCTTAGGCGCACTTGCATTGTGGTATGTTTTCAGTTTTTTTAGAAAGCGTAAAAAAGCCGAATAAATTTATGATTTTATTGCAGCCAACTTATTTTTC
>JAAFHC010000074.1 GCA_010906935.1 Gelidibacter sp. | reverse complement strand
ACAACTTCACCAAAAACAGTATGTTTATTGTCTAACCAAGGCGTCGCAACGTGGGTAATAAAAAACTGACTTCCGTTTGAAGCCGGACCTGAATTGGCCATCGATAAAATTCCTGGTTTGTCATGTTTTAAATCTGGATGGAATTCATCAGCGAAGCTATAACCCGGCGAACCTGTTCCTGTTCCCAAAGGACAACCTCCCTGAATCATAAAATCTGGAATAACCCTGTGAAATTTCAATCCGTTATAATAAGGCGTTCCTTGCGGTTTTGAGTTGTTTTCTAAATTTCCTTCAGCCAGCGCCACAAAGTTGCCTACTGTACCCGGTGTTTTTTCAAATTCTAAACTTACTAGTATTTCACCTTTAGAGGTGTTAAATTTTGCGTATAATCCGTTATCCATTTTCTAAATTTTTAAAGTGATGCAAAGATACATGCTTTCATTTAAAATGAAAGTGTAATATTATTTATATAATTTATGATGGTTTATAAAAAGAAAAATCCACCAAATGGCGAATTTTATCTAAATTAATTATAGAAATTTGGCATTAAACTTCAGCTTTAACAATAGCTTTATTTGAAGTTGACTGTTCCATTTTATGTGCATCACTCGTTAAACCGCAACCTTTTTTGGAAGCGTTGCAAGCACTAAAAAATATTACTGAAAACGCAATTCCTAAGGTATATAAAGCTATTTTTTTCATTTTCTGTATGATATTAATATTTTAAAAACGTTGAAATATACTAATTATTTTATAAAATTAATTTGTTTAAGGTATAAACAATCAATTCCTCAACCGGTTTGTAAGGATCATCACTAAAAGTTCCATTGGCCCTGTTGGCAATAATGGCGTTCATGGAACAAGCTTCATGGCCCAATAATTTAGCCAAGCCATAGATGGCTGACGTTTCCATTTCTAGATTCGTCACTTTGTAACCATCGAATTCAAAATTGTCAATTTTGCTGTTTAATGAAGGATCTTGTATTGCCAAACGAAGTACACGTCCTTGCGGACCGTAAAAACCGCCGGCGGTTGCGGTAACACCAATAAAAACTTTATCGCTTTTCAATTTTTGTATTAATAATTCACTTCCTTTCACCAAATAAGGTCTCGATTTTCGCGGACTCCAGTTGGTGTGGTCAATAAAAGCATCTTCCATATCAGCTTCTAAAATATGCTTACAATCATATGAATGAAGCAGTCCGTCAAAACCCAATCCGTATTGTGCCAAAACAAAACTATCCACAGGAATATTACTTTGCAAAGAACCGGAAGTTCCAATTCTAACAATATTTAATTTGGTGTGTGTTGTTTTTACAGTTCGTGTTTTTAGGTCGATATTCACCAAAGCATCAAGCTCATTCATCACAATATCAATGTTATCAGGGCCAATACCTGTTGATATTACTGAAATTTTTGTTCCTTTATAAGTACCGGTAATGGTTCTGAATTCTCTTTTTTGGGTTTCAAATTCAATAGATTCAAAGTGTGTGGCTATTTTTGGAACCCTGTTTTGATCGCCGACAAAAATAATATTGGTTGCAATGTTTTCGGGTTTTAAATTTAAGTGATATACACTTCCATCGGGGTTCAGAATTAATTCTGATGCTGCTATTTTATTCATATTTTATCCGCCTACGCGTTTTATATTATATCCTTCTTTCTTAAGGATTTCCATTATTTTATCTCTATAATTTCCTTGAACGATAATTTCATTGTCTTTTACGCTTCCGCCAACACCGCATTTGGTTTTAAGCAATTTTCCGAGATTTTTTAAATCCTCATCAGAACCCACAAAACCCGTAATAACGGTAACGGTCTTTCCTCCTCTTCCTTTATTGGAAAATTTAGCTTCCAAAAATTGTTTTTTAGGAGGCAACAAATCTTGTTCTTCCTCTTTTTCAAATTCGAAGTCGGTATTGGTGGAAAAAACAAATCCACCTAAATCTTCTAAACTGTTTAATTTTTTCTTACTCATACTTTCGCAAAAAATATAGGCTAAATTAAGGAAACATTATTTATTATTGACCTTTTTCCAAGCAAATAGCAAGGCTGCCAAAAGTTCAAAAACGAGTCCGATAGCCATTAATAAATTCGATTGGGAATAATCAAACAGCTTTGCAATAGCGCCTGCAATAATCAGAAACAGGCCAAATGTGAAAAATGAAACTACTTTGTTTGTCATTATTTTATCAAGCCTAATTCTCTTAAACGTATATTTAAAAATTCTCCCGCCGTAATATCATCATACACTTTCGGACGCAATTCATCAATACATTCCGGTAAACAATTCAATTTCATCTCACTGATTGGATGCGTGAAAAAAGGGATGGAATATCTCGGTTTATCCCAATCTTCACGTGGCGGATTTACCACTCGGTGAATGGTTGAACGCAATTTGTTGTTTGTAAAACGCTCCAACATATCGCCAACATTCACCACCAATTGTTCCGGCAATGAAGTCACAGGAATCCAATCGCCTTGTTTATTTTGTACTTCCAATCCTGCAGAAGACGCACCCATTAAAAGCGTAATTAAGTTGATGTCTCCGTGCGCTGCAGCCCTAACAGCTCCTTTTGGTTCTCCAATTATTGGCGGATAGTAAATTGGGCGCAAAATACTGTTTCCGTTGATTACATAGTTGTCGAAATACATTTCATCCAAACCAATATACAAAGCCAAAGCCCTCAACACGTAAATGGCCGTTTTTTCAAGCATTTTATAAGATTCCATTCCAACACTGTTGAAATTTGGAATTTCTTTTACAAGAACGTTTTTTGGATATTCCGCTTTTAAAGCCTCATTGCCTTCCACTTCTTGTCCGAAATGCCAAAACTCCTTTAAATCACCTTCTTTTTTTCCTTTTGCGCTTTCTTTTCCGAAGGAAGTATAACCTCTTTGCCCTCCAATTCCTTCAATTTCATATGATTGCTTCACTTCATCAGGCAAATCAAAAAAGTTTTTCACCTCTTTATATAAATTTTCGGTCAGTTCATCCGACAAAAAATGCCCACGAAGCGCAACAAAGCCTATTTCTTCATAAGCTTCTCCAATCTCATTGATAAATTTTTGTTTTCTTGCAGGATCTCCCGATAAGAAATCGGACAAATCTACACTTGGAATATTTTTCATAAGTCAAAAAGGATTTAAATTTTTAAAATAATAAAAAATTACTTTTCTTTTTTCACAATTGGAATTAGGTAACTTAAGGTATAATTCATACCAAATCCGGTATTGTTTAAATATACACTGTTAAAACCGGGAACGTAGAGATTTTTAAAATTCTCAGGTTCTTTGGTACTGATCATTTTTTTGAAACTAAAACTAAAACCCAAATACAAATTTTTAAGCGTTTCTGCTTTCATTCCAAAAACCAATTCGGCCCAATGAGCCGATAAATCTTTAAACTCGGTGTTTGGTTGCATTTCAACAGGAATAAAATAAGTTCCTTTTACATTTGGCGTGTAACTGTTCAATGCTTGGTTGAACAAACTAAAACCATAGCGCATCCCAACATAAATTTCGTTGGTCATCCCTACCCAGTTTTTATAGGCATTGTAGTTTACGCCGGCTTTAATATAAGTGCCTTTTGTGGTAAAATTAATATAATCTTCTTTGGAAATTTTATCTTCATAACCCAATTCAACTGCGGCATAGTAATTTCTCAAAATACGAACATCACCAACCAGTTCCAATCCTTTCGTATCATCGTCCAAAAAAGAAATTAGTGGCTTGCTCAAGTCAACGCCAACGCGTATGCCATAACTTTCCTTTGTTTTTATGGTGTCTGCTTTTTGCTGGGCAGATACTGTTGCCGGAACTAAAATACTAATGAAAAATAGTAAGATGAGCTGCTGTTTCATTGTCTATGGTTGTATTTTTAATGGTGTCATTTTTAATCCAATTGGCACTTCTGCTTTCTATTTTTAGGTTTTCAAAAATGGTTTTATAGCCGCAAGAACGAGAAACAAACACATCTTTTCTTTCATAAGTGAAATTAATGGTGTCAATTTTTGTACCCGACTTTAATTGATAAATTGTGCTGTTTTGGGTTAAATCCAACGGAATTGCAATGGAATCCAACGATTTGTTTTCGTAAATATTTCCTATGCCTTCAACCCCAACAGTTAAAGAAGTTACTACTTTTTTTGTATTAGGTATTTCATTATTATAAAAAACAACAATCAATTTTGGTGTGGTTGCTTCAATACAAATATCATCTTTTTCACAATTTATAAGCGTAAAAGACAAGATGAGTAGCAATATTAAATATTTTCTCATATTTATTTTATTTTCAATTCCAAAAGTACAACATTTTCTACGTGATGCGTTTGTGGAAACATATCTACTGCCTGGGTTTTAATAATATTATATTGTTCTTTCATTAACGACAAGTCACGGGCTTGTGTTGCTGAATTGCAACTTACGTAAACAATGCGTTTTGGAGAAATTTTCAACAGTTTCTCCACCACATTTTTATGCATTCCGTCTCGCGGCGGATCAGTAATAATGACATCTGGCTGTCCGTGCGTTTTTATAAAATGATCGTTAAAAACATCTTTCATGTCCCCGGCAAAAAATTCAACATTGTCAATATTGTTCAGTTTTGCGTTTTCTTTTGCATCGGCTATGGCTTCGGGAACCGATTCCACTCCAATCACTTTTTTGGCATTTTTGGCCACAAATTGCGCAATGGTTCCTGTGCCGGTATAAAAATCGAACACAATTTCATTGCCTGTTAAATTGGCAAAATCACGCGTAATTTTGTACAATTCGTAGGCTTGTGCAGAATTTGTTTGGTAAAATGATTTAGCCCCAATTTTAAATTTCAATCCTTCCATCTCTTCAAAAATATGATCTCTTCCGCTAAATAAAATAATGTTTTGGTCGTATAAAGTATCGTTTCCTTTGGGATTGATTACATATTGAAGTGAGGTTATTTGCGGAAATTCCTGAATAAGCGCATTTAATAAAGCTTCCCTTTTTTCTTTAGACTCTTGCAAGAATTGAATTACCACCATTATTTCTCCTGTTGATGAAATACGAATCATGATGGTTCGCAAAAGTCCCGATTGTTCCCGCGGATTAAAGAATTCAATTTCATTTTGTATGGCGAATTCTTTAACAAAATTTCTTATTTGATTGGAAGGATCTTCCTGTAAATGACATTTTTCAATATCCAAAATTTTGTCCCACATTCCTGCAATATGAAAACCGCAGGCATTTCTGTTGTTAATTTCTTCTGTGGAATTTATCTCTTCCAACGTTAACCATCGGCTATTGGAAAAAGAAAATTCCATTTTATTTCTGTAGAAATACTGCTTTTCGCAACCTAAAATGGGCGTTGGCTCAGGCAAATCTAAATGTCCTATGCGTTTTAAATTGTTAATGACTTCCTTTTCTTTGTAGGCCAATTGGTATTCATACGCCATATCCTGCCATTTACAACCGCCACAAAACTCAAAATGCTGACAAACGGGTTGCGTGCGTTTTTCTGAATATTTATGAAATTTAATAGCCGTGCCTTCAAAATAGGCTTTTCTTTTTTTACCTGTTTTAATATCTACAATGTCACCCGGAACCGCATTGGATAAAAATATGACACATCCGTCTGGCGCCTTGGCAATTGTTTTGCCTTGTGCTCCCGCATCAACCACTTCAATATTTTCAAAAATAAATTGTTTGTTTTTTCTTGCCATGTTGCAAATGTACCATTTTTCGCATAAAAAAAGCATCCCAAAATTAGGGATGCTTTCAAATAATAATTTTAACTTATTTATTTTACACTGCTCATGTAAAGCGCCAATGCAGCAAGCTCTTCAGCTGTTAAGTTTTTCACAAAACCATCTAAATTTGCTTTCATAATGGCAACTTGACCAGGATCTGTATCAACAATTGCTGGTGATTCTCCTTTCAGAAAGGCAACAATGTTTCCATTTTTTTCTGTGTAAATTTTATTGATGTCTTTAATGGATGGCCCAATTACTTTTACATCTGGTTGGTGACAAGTAACACAGGTTTTAGAGGTGAATAATTCTTTTCCTAAAGCAAGATAATCATCCGATGTTTTAATTTTTTCTGAAGCAGGCGCGTCAACCGGCGCTTCAACTTCTTGTTTTACTTCTTCTTTTTTTGTTTCGCCACAGCTCACAAAAAAGAAAGCTACCAATCCTAATATCAATATTGATTTTTTCATTTTTTTAAATTTTATTTTTAGTTAGGCAAATTTATTCAATTAATTTCAATAGAAATGTAATTTTAACGACAAAATTTACAATAATTTGTCAAACTTTTTCCAAAGGTAATTTTAACGACTAAAATAAACAATTAAGGCCATTTATAAGTTTGAAATATTTTGTAATTTGCACAAAATATGAGGATGATTTCTCTCCTGAAGGAGGAATTGAGGATTTTAAATTATAATTTTTTACCAAGATGGTTTCAGAAAAAATTTCATCACAACAAGCAATCGATTTAGAAAATAATTACGGGGCACATAATTACCACCCTTTACCGGTAGTATTAACCAAAGGAGAAGGAGTGTATGTTTGGGATGTGGACGGCAAGCGCTATTACGATTTTTTATCGGCGTATTCTGCTGTTAATCAAGGACATTGTCACCCAAAAATCATTAAAGCCTTAAATGATCAGGCCAGTACTTTAACCTTAACTTCCAGGGCATTTTATAATGATGTGCTTGGGAAATATGAAAAATACGTAACTGATTTTTTTGGTTTCGATAAAGTTTTACCCATGAATACTGGTGCAGAGGCTGTTGAAACTGCAATCAAACTTTGCCGAAAATATGCTTATGAGAAAAGGGGAATCCCTGAAAATCAGGCGCAAATAATAGTTTGTAAAAATAATTTTCACGGACGAACAACCACCATCATTTCTTTTTCAAATGATGAAGAAGCACGTAAAAATTTCGGACCTTTTACGGAAGGATTTATAAAAATTGATTATGACAGTATTGAAGCACTGGAAGAAGCTTTAAAATCTAACAAAAATATTGCGGGATTTTTAGTGGAACCCATTCAGGGAGAAGCTGGTGTTTATGTGCCTGCGGAAGGCTATTTGGCAAAAGCAAAAGCATTGTGCGAAAAACACGGCGTTTTATTTATTGCCGATGAAGTGCAAACAGGTATTGCAAGAACTGGCCGTTTATTGGCAACTTGCGGAAATTGCGATTGTGCGGACAAAAATTGTTCAGGAACGCCAGAAGTTAAACCAGATATTTTAATTTTAGGAAAGGCATTGAGCGGTGGCGTTTATCCGGTATCAGCAGTTTTGGCGAATAACCACATTATGGAAGTTATTAAACCAGGACAACATGGATCAACTTTTGGCGGAAATCCTTTGGCGGCTGCTGTAGCCATTGCTGCGCTTAAAGTGATTAAAGAAGAAGCTTTGGCAGAAAATGCCGATAAATTGGGAAAACTTTTTAGAAGTGAAATACAAAAATTTATCGAGACGCAAACCCTCATCAAACTGGTGCGCGGTAAAGGTTTGTTAAACGCCATTGTTATTAATGACACTGAAGACAGTTCAACGGCGTGGGATATTTGTTTAAAATTGCGCGACAATGGATTGCTGGCAAAACCTACCCACGGTAACATTATTCGTTTTGCGCCGCCTTTAGTCATGAACGAAGCCCAATTATTGGATTGCGTTTCCATCATTAAAAAAACAATTACGGAATTCACTTTATAATCTAAATTTCAGGCAAAAAAAAATCGGAGTTTTCACTCCGATTTTTTTTATTTACTTTCTATAAATATTTTAAGAAGAAATCCATCATCTTTTCTTTAAGCTGATAATGCATATTTACAAATGTTTTCATTTCATCTTTTAACAACACCTGTTTTTCATGAAATTGAGTCTCATTCTTTTTTTCAAGATGGCCTTGATGTGCCAATTCTCTTCTTTTCATTCTAATTCTATGCCTTAAATGACCCATTACCTCACGTTCACGGATTATTTTATTTTGAAAACCCTCTAATTGAACCAGAACCTCATTTCCTGGATTTCGCATCACAATATGCTCTAACTTTTCTTCAAAATAATCCATTTCACTTTCTTGAAACTTCAACTCTCTTTTCCAAACATCTAGGTTGAAGTTCAGATCACTTAAGAATACTAACTGACTTTCCATTTTCGAATCGGTTTTAAATTATTATACAATAAAATTCGTAATTTTCTTTTAATTTTCTATTGATAAAAATCATAGAAATAGCATTAAAAAAACTTTTGATGAAATTGTCCGATAAATTTACAAAAAAAGCGTTTTAAATTAAATTAAAACGCTTATAAATTTCCACTAAAATGAATTTTTAATTATTTTATGCTTCGCCTTCTTTCTCGTCCTCCTCTTTTTTAGAAGTTTTATTCCAAATTTTAATTTCATCTTTTATGGTAACACCCGATAAAATTTCCACATTAACACCATCAGAAATACCAAGATCTACATCTCTTCTTTCAAATTTTTGATCTCCAATTTTAACTTCAACGTAAGGTTTTTCCGTTTTTTTATCAAATTGCAACAAGGCCTCTTTTATTGAAAGCACGCTGTCCTTTTTTTCTAAAACGATATCGGCATTTGCGCTATAGCCCGCTCTAACAAAGAATTCATCATCCAGAGTGACATCGCCTTTTATTTTAAACTGAACGGCACCATTTTCTTCGGTTCCTTTTGGTGCGATAAAGTTTAATTTTGCAGGATATTTTTTCTTTTCAATAGCGCCTAAAGATACTTCCAATACAGTTCCCTTTTTTATTTTCCCCACTTCAGCTTCGTCAACCCTGCCTTCAAAAATCATTTTAGTCATATCAGCAATGGTTGCAATGGTGGTTCCTGCATTAAAAGTATTGCTTTCAATCACTTGATTTCCAATACGAACCGGAATTTCCAATACTGTTCCCGAAATTTCTGCTTTCACAAAAGTGTTTGCTGTTTCTCCCATTCCTGCAGCAGAACCCTTTTTTATAATATCTAAATTATTTTGGGCATTGTTTAAATCAGCTCTTGCACTATTGAAGTTTAATTCCGTTGCTTCAAATTCTTGTTTTGAGATGACACCTTTTTCAAAAAGACCTTTGTTTCTATCAAACAATGTTTTTGTATTGTTAAATCGCAATTGCGCAGTTCTTACATTGCCTTGTGCACTATTTAAAGATCCCACGTTTGGCACAACCCTAATGGTGGCAATTAAGTCGCCAACTTTAACTTTTGCACCTTCTTCAACGTAAATACGGTCAATAATTCCCGAAACTTTAGGTTTAAGTTCTACTTCTTCCAAAGGTATTACCTTGCCCGTAGCTACCGTTTTTCTGACAATATTGGTTATAAATGGCTTTTCTGTTTCATATTCAATGGGAGATTTACTGTTTTTTGCCCCAAACCAAGCCAAAACAGCGATAAGCGCTACTCCTATTGCTCCAAAAATTATAGTTTTTTTCATTAGTGATTGATTTTCAGTTTTATATTATTTTTTATTGAAAATTGAAAGATTTAATGGTTCAAAAATTGAAAAATTAATTCCTTTTAAATATTCTTTTTTAATTATGAATGATTCATTGTTAATTGTTTATTCTTCTCTTAAAGCTTCAATAGGCCGAATACTAACGGCTGTGTGTGCAGGAATTAGCCCGATTAAAGTTCCTAATATGACTAAAGTTGCGGCTGCAATTAAAATTACGGGAATATCAACGGTTGGGTTTGATAAAGCTGCTTCTTCTCCTTTTCCTAAAGTCGCGTCAATAATCATTAAAACGATGCCTCCGAAAATAATCCCCAATGCTCCGGCAATACTTGTTAAAAACACCGATTCTAAAATGATTTGGCGCTTAATTTCCCAAGGTTTTGCGCCTAAAGCACGTCTGATTCCAATTTCTTTTGTGCGTTCTTTAACGGTGATCAACAAAATATTTCCAATAGCAAATACACCCGCAATTAGTGTTGCAATACCTACAAACCAAGTTAAAAACTGCATTCCTGTAATGAATCCGGTCACTTTTGCGATTTCTTTTCCTAAGTTAAAACTGCCGAATGCCCTTTCATCTTCAGGATGCACTTTGTGCAAAGTTTTCAACAATAATTTTACATCAGCTTCAATTTGGGTAATGTCGTATTCAGGTTTCCCTGTAATCATCATCCAGCCAACGCTGTCACCTCTATTGTATACCTGCTGAAAAGTAGTGAAAGGAATATGAATACTTCCTTGCGGACCTCCGCTTCCAATTTGGCCCTGTTTATACATCCCTATAACTTTGTAATTAATATTGTTAATTTTAATGTAGACTCCAATAGGTTGCACATCTTTATCGAAAAGTTGTTTGTAAATTTCTTCTTCAATAACACATACTTTTTTCTTTTCAACAATATCATTGTGGTTGATAGATCTTCCATAAATCATATCCTTTTTTTGAACGTCATCTTGCTCGGGATAATCGCCGAAAATTCCAAAAGTACCCGTTTTAAAGTCGTTTATTACCAATGCTTGGGCTTGATGCCGTGGCACAATAAATTCGATTCCTGGAATTTCATTTCTGATACTCTCTAAATCCGACATTTTAAGGGTTATTCCTTTTCCTTCCTGAAAACCTTTAAAAGGAATACTTGTTTGTTGCGCCCAAACAAATACGCTGTTGGTTGCAAAACTTCCAAATAATTTATTGAAATTATTTTCTACGCCTTTTGCAGCTCCCAATAAAACAACCAATAAAAAAATACCCCACATAACACCAATAATGGTAATTGCGGTACGCGTTTTATTTTTGCGAATGCTGCTGTATATTTCTTGCCACGTATCTACGTCAAATAAAAATTTTATCATATTACTCGTCGTTTAATGCTACTATTGGTTTGATGCTTGCAGCCCTTTTTGCAGGTATATATCCTGCAATGGTACCTGCTATAATTAACACAATTGTTGCGCCAACCACCACATAAGTTTGCACACTCGGATTCAAAATAAAATATTTTTCCAAAGTATCTCCTAAAGCTTTCAAGGCAAATACACCAATTAGTAAACCTGTGTAACCCGCCAAAGCTGTTATAAAAATGGATTCCATCATAATCATTCCGATAATAGCACTTGGTGTTGCGCCCAACGCCTTTCTGATGCCCAATTCTTTGGCGCGTTCTTTTACAATGTAAACCATAATATTGCTGATGCCTATCACGCCCGCAATTAAAGTTCCTATGCCAATAAAAAGTATAATTATATTTAGAACGCCCATAAATTGTTGCACGTTTTTAGCACCTTCTGCATAATTCTGAACACGAATGGCAGATTGGTCTCGTGGGTCAATTTTGTGTTTTTCTTTAAGTACTTTGGTTAATAAATTTGAAAACGCAATGGCTTCATCAACATTTAATTTTGGATTAAAAGTCAATCCAAATCTATCCAATTCATCATTGGGATTATAAATTCCTTGTAAGGTTGTAAAAGGCGCATATATAAAACGCTCATCATTATCGCCTCCAGGATCGCTAAAAACACCAACCACTCTGTAGGAAAGTCCGTCGAGTACAATATTTTTTCCCAATGCTGTTAAATTTCCAAACAAATCTTTTTCAACCAATCTTCCTATGGCAATTACTTTTCCTTTATTTTTGATATCCAAAACACTCAAAAATCTTCCGTTTTCAATAACAGCCGATTCCAGTGGAAGATAATCAGGATAAACGCCTCTTACCGTATATTGATTTTGTTCACCTTTGTAGGATGCTTGGGCATATCGTTCAATATTTGGACTGAAAAACTGAATGTCATCTTCAAACTTTTCATTGATAAATTTAGAATCGTCATTTCTGAATTGGATTTGTCTTCCGCTTTGCAATCCTTTATAAGGTTTTGTGGTATTTCCTGATCTTATATAGATTGAATTTTGGGAATCTCCTGCAAATTGTTTTTCAAAAGTGTGTTTTAACCCATTTCCAATGCCAAATAGTAGCGTAAACAATAAAATGGCAAATGCAATGGTAAAACCAGAAAGTGCAGTTCGTAGTTTATTTTTGCGAATTGTTTGAAAAATTTCTTGCCAACGATCTAAATCGAACATAATTTATACGTTTACTTTTTTATTTACTTTTTCATCACTTATGATTACACCATCTTTCAACCTAACTATTCTGTCTGTTTCTGCTGCAACATCCTCTTCGTGCGTAATTACAAAAACAGTCATTCCTTCTCTATTGATTTCTTTTAACAATTCCATAACAGAATGTGTGGTAGTTGAATCCAAAGCACCGGTTGGCTCATCGGCTAAAACTACTTTTGGATTGGTAACCAAAGCGCGTGCAATGGCAACTCGTTGTTTTTCACCTCCTGAAAGTTCACTAGGCAAATGATCTGCTCGGTCTTTTAAACCTACTTTTTCCAAATATTGCAAGG
>JAAFHC010000073.1 GCA_010906935.1 Gelidibacter sp. | reverse complement strand
TAATGGCAACTTTTACCGCCAAAGGTGCAAAAGCCATGGCCATTCTGTGGTCATCATAAGTGGCAATGCTGATGTTTTCATTTATTTTTGTTGATGGTTTTAAAAGCAGTGTTTCGTTGGTAATTACAACTTCACCACCCAATTTTTCCAACTCGGTTTTTAGCGCCACCAATCTGTCGGTTTCTTTAATTTTTAGGGTATGAAGTCCGGTTAAATAACATTCAATTCCCAAACCAAAACACGTTACGGCGATAGTTTGTGCAATATCCGGAGCGTTAATTAAGTTTAAAGTTAAAGGTTTAAGGTTTAAGGTTTGTTTATTTTTTAAAACAATGGCGTTTTTGTTAAACTCGGTGGAAACGCCTAAATTTTCATAAATTTCAGCCAATACAGCATCGCCCTGCAAACTGCTTTTTTTGTAAGATGACAAGGTTATTTCGGAATTCGGACTTAGCGCACACAAACTGTAATAATATGAGGCAGAACTCCAATCGGATTCTACAGTAACTGTTTTTGTTTCAATGGTTGGTTTCGGAGATACGGAAATCAACTTTCCCTCCCAAACATATTCAATGCCCAATTCAGCCAACAATTCCAAGGTCATTTTTATGTATGGGACAGATGTTACTTCTCCTTTAAATTTTAATTTCAGTCCGTTTTTTAACGTAGGCGCAATTAATAATAATGCAGAAATATATTGACTGCTTACATTCCCTTCAATTTCCACAAAATCCTTCGTCAACTTTTCTCCTGAAATTTTTAACGGCGGAAAACCTTCTTTTTCCAAATATTGAATATTGGCACCTAAGGAAGTTAGTGCTTCAACCAAAATTTTTACGGGCCGGTCTTTCATTCTGTGCGAACCGGTCAACACAATTTCAGCGCCAACTTTTACCGAAAAATAAGCCGTTAAAAACCGCATTGCTGTACCGGCATGTCCAATATTTATTTCGTCAGCTTTACTTGCCAATGCATTTTGCATCAAAACAGAATCATCGGAATTTGAACTATTTTCAATCGTCAAATTCGGATAAAACTGTTGTAAAATCAACAACCTGTTTGTTTCACTTTTTGATCCTGTAATTTGGATGACTCCATGAACAGTTTTGTTTATTTTATTGATTTTCAACGATTCCATTCTAAGTATAATTAGTAGCTTTAAATAAATTTAATTTTAATAGATTTACTCTTTATTTTATTTTCAATTATTTCAACCAAACATTATGAAAAAATACATTTTATTTTTTGGCTTTTTGTTTTTTCTTTCAGCCCACAAAGTTAACGCACAAAAAATAGTATCCAAATTTAATGAAGAATTTTACAATGCAACTCAATGGCGTAATATTGGTCCGTTTAGAGGCGGCAGAAGTGCTGCGGTAACCGGTGTTCCTAACAAAGCAAATCTCTACTATTTTGGCGCAACCGGCGGAGGCGTATGGAAAACTACTGATGCCGGAAACACTTGGAGTTCAATTTCCGACGGTTTTTTTGGAGGTTCGGTTGGCGCTATTGCCGTAAGTGAGTCCGACAACAATGTAATATATGTTGGCAATGGCGAAAAAACGGTTCGCGGAAATGTATCATCCGGCGACGGCATGTGGAAATCGGTTGATGCCGGGAAAAATTGGCAACATGTTGGATTAAAAAACTCACGCCATATTCCACGCGTAAGAATTCATCCTAAAAATCCCGACATTGTATTTGCGGCTGTTTTGGGAGATTTGTATAAATCTTCAGAGGAAAGAGGCGTTTACAAATCTGCTGACGGCGGAAAAACATGGAAAAAAGTATTATTTTCTAACGCCGATGCAGGTGCAATCGATTTAATAATTGACCCAACCAATTCACGAATTTTATATGCCACAACCTGGAATGTCAGAAGAACGCCATACAGTTTATCCAGTGGCGGCGAAGGTTCTGCATTGTGGAAAAGCACAGATGAAGGAGAAACTTGGAAAAATATTTCAACAAATGAAGGTTTGCCAAAAGGAATTTGGGGAATTGCCGGTATTGCCGTTTCTCCTTTAAATTCAGATATTGTATGGGCTTTAATTGAAAACAATGACGGTGGCCTTTACAAATCTGTTGATGCTGGGAAAACCTGGAAATTGATTAACAGTGACCGTGAATTGCGCCAGCGCGCATGGTATTACACCCGAATTTATGCTGACACACAAGATGAAAACACTGTTTATGTTTTAAATGTCAATTACCATCAATCAAAAGATGGCGGTAAAACTTTTAAATCATTTGATGCTCCTCATGGTGATCACCACGATTTATGGATTGCTCCTGAAGATAATCAACGAATGATTATTGGTGATGACGGTGGTGCGCAAATAAGTTTTGATGCCGGAGAAAATTGGAGCACTTATTACAATCAGCCAACCGGTCAATTTTATAGGGTAGTAACCGACGACCATTTTCCTTACAGAATTTATGGCGCACAGCAAGACAATTCAACTGTTAGAATTTCTCATAGAACAAACGGCGGAACCGTAGAAGAAAGTGATTGGGAAAGCACTGCTGGCAGTGAAAGTGCCCATATTGCAGTAGATCCATTAAATAATGATATTGTTTATGGCGGAAGTTACGGCGGATTGCTAACAAGGGTTAATCACAAAACCAATGAAACCAGAGCTATAAACGTTTGGCCGGATGATCCTATGGGACATGGTGCCGAAGATATGAAATATCGATTCCAGTGGAATTACCCAATTTTCTTTTCGCCAAATAATAAAAAGAAGTTATATGCCGCTTCAAATCACCTTCATGCAACAACTAATGAAGGACAGTCTTGGGAGGTTATTAGCCCCGATTTAACAAGAAACGATCCAAAAACTTTAGGGGTTTCAGGAGGCCCAATTACCAAAGATAACACAGGTGTGGAATATTACGGGACTATTTTTGCCGCTGTGGAATCTCCTTTTGAAAAAGATTTAATTTGGACAGGCTCTGATGATGGTTTGGTTCATATTACCCGCGACGGCGGAAAAAATTGGACAAATGTTACCCCTAAAAAAATGCCGGAATGGATGATGTTCAATTGTATTGAAGTTGATCCTTTTACGCTTGGTGGCGTTTATATTGTTGGCACACGTTATAAATTAGGAGATTACGCCCCTTATATTTATAAAACTGAAGACTATGGAAAAACCTGGAAATTACTAACAAACGGAATCGCTTCCGAGCATTTCACAAGAGCGTTACGGGCAGATCCCAAAAGAAAAGGCTTGCTTTATGCCGGAACTGAAAATGGCATGTACCTAAGTTTTAATGATGGCGTTAATTGGGTGCCTTTTCAACTGAATTTACCCATTGTTCCTATTACAGATTTAACTGTTAAAAACAATAATTTAATTGCAGCCACGCAAGGTCGTTCCTTCTGGATTATTGACGATTTAACACCTTTTCATCAAATTGATGAGGGCCATATTTCCAAAGATTTTTTCCTTTACAAACCTATGGACAGTTATAGAATGGGCGGAAGCGAGCGTAAATCTAAAACTGCCGGACAAAATCATCCCGGAGGCGTTTTAGTAAATTATTATTTGAAAAATGTTGCCGAAAACGACACTATAAGTATAGCTGTCTATGAGAATTCAGGAAAACTTATTAAAACTTTTTCAACCAAACATGATATCAAAAAAAATGAAGAACCTTTAAAAGTTAAAATTGGCGCCAATCAGTTTAAATGGGACATGCAATATCCTGACGCCGAAAAAATAAAAGGCATGATTTTATGGTGGGCTTCTTTACAAGGACCAAAAGCGTTGCCGGGAACCTATAAAGTTCAATTAAGCAAAAATGGAAAATCAGTTTCTGAACAAAATTTTAACTTGTTAAAAGATCCAAGAAGCCATGCAACAACAGATGATTTACAGGCTCAATTTGATTTTATCATTGAAATCCAAGAAAAATTGACTGAAATTCATAAAACATTGAAGAATATCACTAAAATAAATGAGCAAATTAATCAGTTAAAAGCATCAATAAGCGATAAGGAAAAAAATAAGGAAATTGTTGAACTGGCAGATAAAATTATAAAAGAACTGACAATTATTGAAAACGAATTGTATCAAACAAAAAGTAAAAGTTCACAAGACCCGCTTAATTTTCCAATTAAGTTAAATAATAAATTGGCACATTTAAATTCACTGAGTTCCATTGGAGATTACAAACCAACCGACCAGTCTGTTGAATTTAAAAAAGAAATTACCGAATTAATAGATTTGGAATTGGCTAAAATTTATGCCATTTTTGAAGATGATCTTAAGAAACTGAACAAAAAAGTAAAGGAAAGCGACATAGAATTGATTCATTTAAATTAAAAAAATAAAGAGGCTAAAAGCCTCTTTATTTTTTTATAAACTTGTAATATCCTGCCATAAGCAGCCCGTAAACAAGTGCCATTACCAACTGTACTGTTACAAATGGCATCCAGGTTTCTGCGGAAAAATATTCTGCAATCATACCTGAAACACCACCATTTTTAAATAATGAAATGATTATTTTCAGGATGGTGACTACCACAAAAAATACCGCCGCAAAGCGAACGGTTAATCGCAAAAATGATTGATTTTTATAAGGATTCATTTATTTTAATTTTTTATTATTTTGATGACGGTCGTGATCCCGTTTTGTTTTTACATCCATTTTTTTATCAAAAGCTGCCTGTAAATCAATGCCCGTCTGATTTGCCAAACACAAAACCACAAAAACCACATCGGCTAGTTCTTCTCCTAAATCTTTTCCTTTATCGCTTTCTTTTTCGCTTTGTTCGCCATAACGCCTTGCAATAATTCTCGCCACTTCACCAACTTCTTCAGTCAATTGTGCCATATTGGTCAATTCATTGAAATACCGGACTCCATGTTCCTTTATCCAATTGTCAACGACAAGTTGTGCGTTTTTAATCTCCATTTTTATTGTTTTTATTGAGAATCAAAGATAGTGAACTTATTAAATTATTAGTGCCTAAAGTTTGGAGTGCCTAAAATGCCTAAAGCTATATTGTTCCAAAATTAGAAATAACACAAAACATATGGTTCTAAATTTTTAATGACAAAATTAAATAAAAAAAATTTTTAGTTCACAAGAGCCTTCTTTCATTTTTTTTAACTTTAAGTACTTATTATATCCTTCTTACTTTTTTAGATAGTTTAGAAATGTTTCTCTCGAAATTTCATCGGCTCCTAAACTTGCCAAATGCTCATTATAAACCTGGCAATCTATTAATTTATAATGTTCTTTTTCCAGTTTTTGAACCAAATAAATAAAGGCGAATTTGGAAGCGTTGCCCACTTTGCTAAACATACTTTCCCCGCAAAAAACGTGTCCCAAATCAATGCCATATAAACCGCCAACCAACTCATTTCCTTCCCAAACTTCCACCGATTTTGCCACACCCAATTGATACAAATTAATATAAGCCTGTTCCATTTCCTCTGTAATCCAAGTTCCGCCCTGCCCTTCTCTGTAACTATTTTTACAGTTAGAAATTACTTCTGAAAAATTTTGATTGAATGTTGCCCTAAATTGATTTTTTCGAATGATTTGCTTCATGCTTTTCGAAATTTTCAAGTTTTTTGGAAACAAAACCATTCTTGGATCTGGGCTGTACCAAATAATGGGTTCATCATGATTGTACCAAGGAAAAATTCCGCTTTTATAAGCAAGCAACAATCTTTCAACAGATAAATCTCCTCCAATGGCCAATAAACCGTTTTTATCGGCCAAATTTACCGGAGGAAATACCAAATCTTTTGAAAGCAAAAACATTCTTTATTATTTTTTACAAATATAGCCAAACAAAAAAAGAGAAAAACTGGTGTTTTTCTCTTTTTAATACTATTTAAATCGACTTAAAACGGTAAATCATCCGGTTCGCTGTCGTCGATGTCTGTTGTGGTTTCAAATTTAGCCGGTGACGCTGCTGGTTTTGATGCTGGTGCACCTTCCATTTGTGCGGCTTCTATTCTCCATCCTTGAATTGAGTTAAAATAAACGGCTTCTCCCTGCGGATTAATCCATTCTCTTCCTCTTAAATTGATGGATACTTTTACGTCCTGACCAACTTGATAACTATTCAATAAATCACATTTATCTTGCACAAATTCAACCATCAACGGTTGCGGATATTGCTCATTTGTTGTTATTACCAATTCTCTTTTTCTGAAACCGCTAGCCCCAAAGGTTTTAGGTTCGTCAATTTTCTTAATTTTTCCTGTAATTTCCATATTTAAAATTATTTCATCTGTTTAAATTTTATTTTTAGCGGTAACAGATGCGGTTCGCCACTAAAATACATTTATGTCAAAATTTGTTATGCTCGTTTCATCTGTTTAAATTTAATTTTTTAGCGGTAACAGATGCGGTTCGCCACTAAAATACATTTATGTCAAAATTTGTTATGCTCGTTTCATCTGTTTAAATTTTATTTTTTAGCGGTAACAGATGCGGTTCGCCACTAAAATACATTTATGTCAAAATTTGTTATGCTCGTTTCATTAAAAGCACTTTCCAAGCACTTAACACTTCGTTTTTTTCTAAAAGCGCTTTCGCAAATGTATGTTTTTTCAATGTATTTATTCCAACATATTCCAAATGTTCTTTAGCAAACTTATCAACATCTGCTTCAGAAGGAATCGCTTCCAAATTGGCGAGCATTCCCAAATCATTTCCAGTTAATATGCTGCTATTTCTTATTTCAGAAGGAATGGCATCAACACCAATTCCCAGCGTTAACAATGGTTTTGGTATTTCAAAAAAACCTTCCCGTGCACGTGAATACAGGCTTCCTCCTGCCCTGGCCACCAAGTCTAATTTGTATTGATTGATAGATCCGTTATTATCCAAATATTCTTTTTTGATGTGCAATTTCACCACTTCGCAAATGATTAAATTTCCCGCGCCGCCATCAGCGCCAAGTTCCACTATTTCCTTAACCTTGCACTCAAATTGTATGGGCGATTCACCAACCCTGAACGGTTTTACTTTTTCAGAAGAAAGCATAGTAAAACCTGCTTTTAAAAACTCATTTACACCTTTGGGATATTCACTGCTTGCCAACGACATTTGATGAACAATCTCATAATTTACGACATTAATCACCACTTCTTTGGTCACTTTAACATTTTCCAAAGTGTGTTTCGTGGTATTTCCCCTCACACGTCGCGCTGGCGAAAAAATTAAAATGGGCGGATTTGCACTAAAAACGTTAAAAAAACTAAAAGGTGATAAATTTGGATTTCCAAGTGCATCAAGCGTGCTAGCAAAAGCAATTGGACGTGGCGCAATGGCACTTTGCAAATATTCTTGCAGCTTAATTGTTGAAATGTCATTTGGATCTATACTTAGCATCTGTTTCATTTTTAACAAATATAAATATTTCAACCCAAAAATAATATAGAATTTATTTTTAAGTTATAGGTACTTATACTTTATATTTGAATGATGGCTTCACAAAAGAATACTCAGATAATTCGTTGGACAGTAATTTTGTCCTCTTTTATCATTGTTGCCCTTATTCTTTGGAATACCTATGATTTTTTTCAAAAATTTAAACACGAGGAACGCGCCAAAATGGAAATTTTGGCGAAGGCTTATGAACGTTTCAGCAGTGCCAGCTTAAATACGGATATTTCGCTTGAAGCTAAAATTATTGGCAACAACCACAATATTCCAATGATTATCACCAATGAAAAAGACAGCATCACCGAATGGGCAAATTTAGATTCTGTAAAAGTGAAAAAGAAAAATTATTTGGCAAAACAGCTTTTTATCATGAAAAGCCAAAACAATCCCATAAACGTTAGCTACAAAGGAGAAAGCTTAAAGCAATATATTTACTACCGCAATTCCGATTTATTGACCAAACTAAAATATTATCCCATTGCTTTAATTCTTATTTTATTTTTATTTGCCAGCGTTATTTATTTGTTTTTCAAATCGAATAAAGTAGCGGAACAAAACAAACTATGGACCGGAATGGCAAAAGAAACTGCCCATCAAATTGGCACACCTTTATCATCGCTGTTGGGTTGGATTGAAATTTTACGATTAGAAAACACCAATGAAAATACCATAAAAGAAATTGAAAACGATGTCATCAGGTTAAATACCATTGCAGAACGATTTTCAAAAATTGGTTCCATTCCTGAATTGAAAGCACAAAATGTGGTGGCAGCAACCAGCGATGCATTCGAGTATCTTAAATTAAGAAGTTCAAAACAGGTTATTTTTAATTTTGATTCCTCTAAAAAGGAAATTTACGCTAAAATAAACCTGCAATTGTTTGGTTGGGTGATTGAAAATTTGGTAAAAAACGCCATTGATGCTATGGAAGGAAAAGGGAAAATAGCGTTGGCCATTACCGAAAATGAAAAAAATGTGACCATCACCATTAAAGACACCGGCAAAGGAATCCCAAAAAATTTACAGCACGAAATTTTTACACCCGGTTTTACCACTAAAAAACGTGGCTGGGGATTGGGATTGTCACTCGCAAAAAGAATTATTGAAGATTACCACAACGGTAAAATTGCCGTTTTAAAATCGGAATTGGGAAAAGGAACCACTTTTATAATTATGCTGAAAAAATAACTTATAAATCAGTTGAATTATTAATTAAATTTAATCCCATTTGTAAAAAGGACTTGCTTTTTTTTTAACAAATCTAGGTGTTAGAATCGCCCGTTACATAAAAAATCAGACCTCATAAAAATTGAAGTCCGACCTTTTAATACCTACTTTTAATCAACCTTCCTTAGGTTAATTCAGGTGAAATTTTATGCTGTTTACGTTTCCTAAACTCCCAATACAAAAAATCCTTCTTTTTGCTTTTTTAAATTGTAAGTAAAGGCGTTTTCAACAAATTCTAGACCTTCAGGAAGTGATTCTCTTGAAATACCGAAGTGTTTCAAAGCAAAATCACACAAAACTATAGTAGCACCCGAAGCTTTTGCCATATCAACTAACTTTTGTCCTGCTTCCTTATCTGCAAATTGTTTAACTGCTTCGCCATAGACAACAACTTCAAATTTTCCAAAATTCTTGCCTTCTTCAGCCATCAATTCTGCCGAAGTCATAATCATAACTGGCACATAGCCAGGAACACCTGTAGTTATAATGTAATTATTTACCTTATGATTGATATTATTTTCAATAGGGCTATTTGCATAAATAGGTTGCGCTGTTTGACCTAAAAGCATAAATGAAACTAGTAAAATTAAAATTCTCATCTTTATTAAATTTTTAAATGTTATACAGGTGCGAAGTTACATGAACTGTTAAATAATGATCGTGACGTACGTCACCATGTCAAAATAATAACAGCATGTTTTTTTTATAATGATTACAAAAAAATGAAAAACGACAAATGAAATCCAGATAGATTACAATGTTCTGATTATTTTAATAATTCCTCGTTCAAGTATTATGAAATTCTCTTTTTCAAGTTGTTTTAAGAGCCTCGAAATAACTTCTCTCGCTGTACCTATTTCTTTAGCTAAGATTTGATGCGTAATCTCAATTTCATTACCTTGTTTAAGTTGGTGTTCTTTTAACTTATTTAACAAACGTAAATCAACATGTTTAAAGGCAATAGCATCAATTAAGCCTAATAATTCATCAAACCGTTCATAATAATGATTATAAACATATTGTTTCCATGAACTGTATTTTTCCATCCATAATTTAACTTTGTTGGCAGGAATCATGACTAATTTTGAAGTTTTCTCAACATAAGCTTCGGCATTGCATTGTTTGTCATTTAAGCAAGCTGTTATGGAAAGGATACAACTTTCACCTGGGTATATTTGATACAAAATAATTTCTTTACCAGATTCATCGGTTTTACGAACCTTAATAATTCCTTCAAGAAGTATTGGAATTTCTTTCACATAGCTATTCTCCATTAAAACCACACTGTTTGCTTTCAATTCAACAATTGGTAGTAATGCAATTTCATCTTTTAATTCTTTCTCAAAAGTCGTTTCAATTGATTTCATTAAAATATATTTTAATTATTAAGCTAATAGAAAATGTTTAATCTTCAATTAAAATTAACAATTTCAAAGGTTTATAGCTTCTTCCTAAATAATTAAATATTTATATATTTTCAGAAATCGCTTTGGCAATCGCTTTAAATTCCGAAGGCAACAATGTTACTTTATGCATAAACTGAATATCCTGCATGGCTTCTAAGGGAATTAAATGCACATGAACGTGAGGCACTTCCAATCCGATAACGGCCATTCCAACGCGTTTACAAGGAATTGTTTTTTCCAATGCAATGGCAATTTTTCTCGAAAAACTCATCAATCCATTGTAGGTTTCTTCATCCAACTCAAAAAGTTTGTTGGCTTCTTTTTTTGGCACCACCAACGTATGGCCTTTTGCATTCGGATTTACATCTAAAAAAGCATAAAAATCGTCGTTTTCGGCAACTTTATAAGAGGGGATTTCTCCGTTAATTATTTTAGTAAATATGGTGCTCATGGTTTTATTTTTATTCAAAACTAATAAACCCTTTTCAATTTACAAACTGAAAAGGGCTTAACCTGATATTTATAAAAATTTATCCTCTGGTAACCTCCAAAATCTCAAATTCCATCACGCCGCTAGGTACTGCAATTTCAGTAATATCTCCAACTTTTTTACCCAACAATCCTTTACCAATCGGTGAATTTACCGACAGTTTTCCTTCTTTAAGATTTGTTTCAGAATCGGCCACCAAAATATATTTAAATTCAGCTTTGGTCACCGTGTTTTTTAATCTAACCGTTGAATGAATCAATACTTTTGAAGTATCCAATAAAGATTCATCAACTATTCTTGCATTGGAAAGCACTTCTTTTAATTTGGCTATTTTTAATTCCAACATGGATTGTTCCTCTTTGGCAGCGTGATATTCGGCATTCTCGCTTAAGTCTCCTTTATCTCTTGCTTCAGCAATATCATTACTTATTCTTGTGCGCTCAACACGCTCCAAAAACTCCAATTCATCCTTTAGATTTTTCAATCCTTCTTCTGTATAATACGAAATATTACTCATAACTTCCTGATTTAATAAATACAAAAATCTCACAACTGGAAACCCAGAATGAGATTTAATACAAATGTACAAAATATTTGTAAATTGCAACCGTTAACCTTCAAACTTGATGTTATAACTATGCGAAAGTTATTTTTATTGTTAGTGCTTACCTTATTTTCTTCTTGTGAAAAGAATGACACCAACGATATTTTGCCCGATGTATTTGTTGATGAAACCATCAACCTAAATTTACCGCAATATATCAACCTTCAAACGCCAAGCGGTTTTGCCTATACAAATGGCGGCATTAAAGGAATTGTCGTTCAAAATACCGGCATTGGAAATCCGCCCTATAAAGCATTTGACAGAGCCTGCCCAAATAACGATTGTACGACTGCTATGAATTTTGACGGAAGTCTAAAATTGAAATGCCCTTGTGATAATAGTGAATACAGCATTATTGACGGCTCACCGCAAACAGCTGGAAATATACATTTCGCAAGAGAGTATAAGGTGATTGTTATAAATAGCGCTACTTTAAATATTCGCAATTTTTAGATTTTTACGGCTAAATACCATCTAAAAAAGCAAACCTATTAAAATAATATTTTGGGCTTGCCCGCCATTTCGGCGGGGGTTCCCGCTGAAATGGCGGTCGTACTTTTCGTTACAAACTTTTTTTCGGGAAAAACCTCAAAAAAAGGTTTTTCACTTCAAACATGGTTACTGAACTCCTATGAAAATAAAATGGCGTGAAGTACTCACTAACCCAATAATTGCCTAATCACTATTAATTTTGATTAAAACTTTATTAAATTGTTGCAATTATTAAAATTTAGCAATCTTTATTAAAAACAGATTGGTATTTTTGTGGCAAACCTATAAAAGTGAAAAATTATTTCTCATCAAATTTTAGATTGGGCGTATTGGGTGGCGGACAATTGGGAAAAATGTTGTTGGCCGAAACTCAAAAACTCGATATTTATACCTGTATTTTAGATGCATCTAGTGATGCGCCCTGTGCACAAATTTGCAATGAATTCCACCAAGGAAGTTTAATGGATTTTGACACGGTGTACAACTTCGGTAAAAAAGTGGATTTGTTAACCATTGAAATTGAACATGTAAATATTGAGGCACTTTTAAAACTTGAAAAAGAAGGTTTGGCTATTTATCCGCAACCAAGCATTTTGCAAATTATTCAGCATAAAGGAAAACAAAAAGATTTTTTTAAAGAAAATAACATCCCAACATCTTCACATAAACGATTTTCATCGCTGGAAGCATTAAAAATGGAAAGCTTACCTTATCCTTTTGTATGGAAATCGGCTCAGTTTGGCTATGACGGTACAGGCGTTAAAATTGTCAGAAATGAAAATGATTTGAATTTATTACCTGATAATGA
>JAAFHC010000072.1 GCA_010906935.1 Gelidibacter sp. | reverse complement strand
ACTGGAAACAATCAGGAAAACGCCGCATATCCTTCCGGAATGTGTGCGGAGCGTGTAGCCATATGGAAAGTTTCTTCCGATTTTCCCCACAAAAAAATATTGAAACTGGCCATTTCGGCAAGCTCTTCATCTCAAATTCTTAAAGAACCTGTGGCACCTTGCGGCGCTTGCAGACAAACTTTATCGGAATACGAAATTAAACAAAAAGCCAAGATTGAAGTTTATTTTATGGGTGAAGAAGGTGAAATTATTAAAACCGATTCGGTGTTAGATTTACTTCCAATCGCTTTTGATAAAACGTTTTTATAAAAACTTGATGAAGAGCGATATTAGAAACCGAGAAGATATTTACTTGCTGGTAAAAGATTTTTATGTGAAATTAATGAATGATGATTTAATGCATCATTTTTTTGAAGATTTCTCCAATCCGGAATTGCTAGAGGAACATTTACAAATATTGGTCGATTTTTGGGATAACATCCTCTTTTATTCAGGAACATATCAAAAAAATGCCATGCAACCTCATTTAGATCTACAGCCTACAAAACCTTTCAAAAGCGAACATTTTAAGCAGTGGCTTTTGCATTTCAACAATACAATCGATGAACATTTTGAGGGTGAAATTGCTCATGCAGCCAAATCACGAGCACTTTCTATCGCAACAGTGATGCAAATTAAAATTGCGGAAATGGACAAGCAATAAAAAAACTTGTTATCTTTACCTTTTTAAAAAAAAGCAATGGCAATAAACTCAGTAATTACAGGAACAGGAAGCTATATTCCTACAGTGGTTAAAAGAAATTCAGATTTTTTAACCAATCAATTTTTAAATGATGACGGTACGCCTTTTGGTTATGAAAATGATGTGGTAATCGAAAAATTTAAGTCCATTACCGGCATTGAAGAAAGACGCTATGCAAGTCCGGAATTAAATTCGTCTGATTTGGCATTTTTTGCAGCCGAAAAAGCGATTGCAGATGCTAAAATTGACCAAGAAGATTTAGATTATATTATTTTGGCGCATAATTTTGGAGACGTAAAAAGCGCTTCAAACCAAAGCGATATTTTGCCAAGTTTGGCTTCAAGGGTAAAACACAGATTGGGGATTAAAAATCCGAATTGTGTGGCTTATGATATTCTTTTCGGTTGTCCGGGATGGATTCAGGGAATGATTCAGGCGGAAGCTTACATAAAATCTGGAATGGCAAAAAAATGTTTGGTGGTTGGAACAGAAACACTTTCAAGAGTTTTAGATGACCATGACCGTGATTCCATGATTTATTCTGATGGGGCAGGTGCGTGTGTGGTTGAGGCTGCAGAAAGTGATGCCAAAATAGGAATTTTAAGTTATGCTGCACAAACCTATACTTTTGAGGAATGCTTTTACCTGTTTTTTGGAAAATCATTCGATAAAAACAAAGATGAGCACACACGTTATATAAAAATGTACGGCAGAAAAATTTATGAATTTGGATTAAACTTCGTGCCAACTGCGATGAAAGAGGCATTGGATAAAAGCGGTGTGAATATATTGGATGTCAAGAAAATATTAATCCATCAGGCAAATGAAAAAATGGATGAGGCCATCATTAAACGATTTTACCGATTGTATAAGACGGAAATTCCTGAAGCTGTAATGCCAATGAGTATCCATACTTTAGGAAATAGTTCTGTGGCCACTGTCATCACTTTGTATGATTTAATTAAACACGGAAACCTAAAATCTCATAGTTTTCATAAAGGAGATGTGATATTGATGGCTTCAGTTGGCGCGGGCATGAATATTAACGCCATGGTTTATAAATATTAGAAACAGTAAATTATAACAGTAATGAGCCCGTTTTTCGGGCTTCTTTTATGCCTCTTTTTTGTTGGAAACCTCTAAAATTGCTTCTGCCAAATACTCAAAAATAGTGGTGGCGGTAAAAGTTTCATAACCAGTTAAAGGAAAGGCCAAATCAGCAGTTTTTCCATGAAGATAAACGCCTAAAATCGCCGCATTTAATGGTTTATAACCTTGGGCAATAAGTCCGGTAATCATTCCGGTCAACACATCGCCGCTACCGCCAGTTGCCAATGCTTGGTTTCCGGTGGAATTAAAAAATAGCTGATTATTATTGACAACTGCGGTATGCGCACCTTTTATGACCACAATGGCTTCATGCTTTTTCGAAAATTCAACTACTTTTTCAAGTTTTTCATAATCGTTTTTCCAAGCGCCAATGAGTCGTTCCAGTTCCTTTGGATGCGGTGTTAATATGGTGTTTTTTGGCAAATAGTTAAGCAATAATTGGTTTTTGGAAAGTAAATTAATACCATCGGCATCAATAACTAGCGGAAGTTTATTGTCTTTTATAAAATTTTCAAAACCTTGTGCTGTTTTTTCAGTAGTTCCCATTCCCGGACCAATGCCAATAACGGTAGGATTTGTTTTAAAATTAAAATAAGTTAAAACAGCATCGGTATCAACTTCCACCATCACTTCGGGCACCGAAGTTTGTAAAATTTCATAACCACACTTTGGAATATACGCAGAAACCAATCCGCTGCCAATTTTCAAGGCTGCTTTTGAAGCCAAAGTAACCGCGCCCATTTTTCCAAAACTTCCGCCAATAATGAGCGCATGGCCATAAGTGCCTTTGTGATCCCATTTATTGCGGGTTTTGTATAAGGGAATGATGTGGGTTAGTGTAATATAATGGTTTTTAGGTTTTAAACTTTCAATATAATTTTGGTCTAAACCAATGTCAATAACTTCCCAAGTATTTACGAAATCTTTATTTTCCGGCAACAAAAAAGCCAATTTTGGTGTTTGAAATGTGAGAATATGACTCGATTTTAAAACAGACGCACTGTCTGTAACAGATTTGTCTCCAAACAATCCTGAAGGAATATCGATAGTCAAAGTAAAAACCCTTTGATGGTTGAGGTATTGTATTAATTTTTTGGTAAATCCTTCCGGATTTCTGGTAAGTCCATTTCCGAAAATGGCATCAACTATAAAGTCTTCCGCAGTAATTTCAGGAAAGTCATTTTCGTTATTTAGTTCAATTGGATTTAAACCAATTTCTTTTAATCGGTTGTAATTAACTATAAATTCTTCAGTGCGTTTATCGCTAAAATTAACAATATAGCAATTCACCTTATAGTTATGTTGGTGTAAAAGTCGGGCCATTACCAAACCATCGCCACCGTTATTGCCAATTCCGCAAAATATATGAATTTTAATATTTTCTCCCTGCAACTTGTTGTGTAGCCATTGAAAGCAACTTGTAGCCGCAGTTTCCATTAAATCAACAGAAGATATTCCGGCATTTTTAATGGTTGCCTTGTCAGCTTTTGCTGTTTGATTTGGAGAAAGAATATACATTTTGTTAGTTTAAAGTTGCCATGTGTAAAGTTGAAAAGTTATATGTTAAATGTTTAAAACTCAGAATCAAAATTCAACACCCAGCACTAAAAACGCACAACCAAAAACTATCCTTTAAAAACACCCATTTCTGCGTATTTTTCCATGCGTTTTTTTACCAGGTCTTTAGGTGTTAACTTTTTTAATTCTTCAAATGCTTTCAAAATTGTTTTTTCAACTTCTATAAATGCAGTTTCTCTGTCAAAATGAGCGCCGCCAAGAGGTTCTTTAATGATTCCGTCAATCAATTTTTGTTTTTTCATGTCTTCCGCAGTTAATTTCAGCGCTTCTGCAGCCTCTTCTTTGTGTTCCCAGCTTCTCCATAAAATAGAAGAACATGATTCAGGAGAAATAACGCTGTACCACGTATTTTCCATCATATAAACACGGTCTCCAACACCAATTCCCAGTGCGCCACCTGATGCGCCTTCTCCAATTACAACAGTAATAATAGGCGTTTTTAAACGAGTCATTTCAAAAATATTTCGCGCAATGGCTTCACCTTGTCCACGCTCTTCCGCTTCCAATCCAGGATAAGCGCCAGGCGTGTCTAAAAAAGTAACTACCGGAATACTAAATTTTTCCGCCATTTTCATCAAACGCAATGCTTTTCTGTAGCCTTCAGGATTGGACATACCGAAATTTCTGTATTGGCGTGTTTTAGTGTTGTATCCTTTTTGTTGGCCGATAAACATAAAAGACTGATTTCCTATTTTACCCAATCCGCCCACCATGGCTTTATCGTCCTTAAATGTTCTGTCGCCGTGCAATTCCATAAAAGATTCTCCGGCAAGTGCTGTGATATGGTCTAAGGTATAAGGCCTGCTGGGATGACGTGAAAGTTGTACTCTTTGCCAGGCAGTCAGGTTTTTATAGATTTCAGTTTTGGTCTTTAACAATTTTTTTTCAATGTTTTTACAACTTTCGGTCATATCAACATCGCTTTCTTTCCCAATTAACACACATTTGTCATATTGTTCCTCTAATTCTTTAATTGGCAATTCAAAATCTAAATATTCCATATTTTAAAGTTTGGTTGAACTACAAATATAACAACTAATCAATTTTAGAAAGTTAAATTATAGTCTTTTTTTTATTTTTAATAATTCCATTGATAATAACAATTAATAAAATTATGGCGCCACCGATATAAAATTGGGTGCTCATTTTTTCTTTTTCTCCAAAAATAATCACCGCTAAGATGATCCCGTAAACAGGTTCTAAATTCAAAGTAAGTATTATGGTATAAGGTGTTAGGGTCTTCATTATTTTTACTGAAACAATAAATGCATAAGCAGTACAAATACTGCTTAAAATCAATAAATAGATAAAATCGGAGGGATTTAAGGAAAATTTATCCAAAGAAAAACCTGTTGTTGCAAAAATATAAAGCGTTATAAATCCAACCCCAAAAAGCAATTGATAAAAGGAAATCACTTCAGCAGTGTATTTTCTCACATATAAACCATTAAGGACGGTGAATAGAACCGACAAGAATGACGCAATTAAGGCATAAATAATTCCTAATGTGTAATCTCCTTCAACGTCTAAAATTAAATATAAGCCAGAAATCACAACCGTACCGAACAACAATTCAAGGAAATTAATTCTTCTTCGGAAAAATAAAGGTTCAATAAAAGAAGTGAATAATGCGCCGGTGCTAAGTGCAATAAGAGCTACTGAAACATTTGCGACTTTTATTGCCGAGAAGAAAAATATCCAATGAACGGCGATGATAATACCGCTAATTAAAAATTTTAAAAATGCCTTTGTATCTATTTTAAGTGATCTTTTTTTTATGACAAAATAGATGAATACAAAAATTGCGGCGAAGAGCATTCGGTACCAAACTAAAGGAATGGCATCAATGCTTATTAAGGCGCCTAAAATTGCGGTAAACCCCCATATAAAAACCAAGAAATGGAGATGAAGGTAGTTTTTTAGCTCAGTTTTTGGCATTTTTAAGGTATAAATATATAGCCAAGCCTCCAAATACAATATTTGGTAACCAAACTACAAAAAATGAATTTTTTTCAGCTCCGGCTCCCAATACTTCAGCAATTTTCAATAAAAATACATAAACGAACATCAGCGATATGCCAATCGCCAAATTTACGCCCATTCCGCCTCGTCGTTTTTTTGAAGCCAGGGAAACTGCTAAAAATGTCAATATATAAGAAGAAATCGGTAGGCTGGTTCGCTTATGGAGTTCAACCAAATAAACATTTAAATTGCTGACGCCTCTATCTCTTGAGGTATTTATAAATTGATTCAATTTGATCGAATTCATTTCTTTGGCCATATAATCAACATAAATTAAATCCTCGTCAGTGAAACTAAAAGTGGTATCTAATAATGAACCAGATTCTATAATGTCTCGCTCCTTTAAAATAAATCTTTTTTTATAATTGATTAATTGAAAAGTGCTGTCTTTTTCCTGCCAACGAATATTGTCTGCAAATAGTTTATATTTTAGTTCGGTGCCTTCAAATTTTTCATAAGAAAAATTATAGCCAACTTTAGTATCAACCGTGTAGCTTTTTAAAAACACATAATCATTTGGCCCTAATTGTAAATTGATATTTTGTAAATAATTTTCGTTAAGTTGTGTTTTTTTTAAATATTTTCTGTTAAATTCTTCAAATGTTTTATTGCTGTTTGGTACCACAAAATGATTCATGAGTAAAGCAAATACAGTCACAATGGTAGCGCCTATAAAATAAGGTTTTAAAAACCGCGTAAATGATATTTTAGCTGAGTGAATTGCAATAATTTCGGTATTTCCGGCAAGTTTTGAGGTAAAGAATATGACGGCAATAAACAGCGCCAAAGGCATAAAGGTATTGCCATAAATGATAATAAAATTGAAGTAATAGTCTTTAAGAATTTCTGCTAAAGATAATTCGGGAAATCGTAAAAATTTATCAACTTTTTCAGATACGTCAATAGCAATGGCAATGGGTATTAACAAAGTTAATACCAAAATAAAAGAGCTTAAATATTTTTTTAATATGTATTTGTCGAGTATTCTCAAGTTAATTGTTTAATCGTTTATTTGTTTAATCGTGTAATTGTTACCCTTTGACTGCGCTCAGTGACCTTAATTTTAACTTCTAATATTTAATTTTTAGCTTCTTACTTCCCTCTTGGGTCTTCTGACTTCGGTCTTCTGACTTCCGTCTACATTCTATGATCCATTTGTTTCACCATCTTGTTTTTCCAAGGCGTAAAATCTCCGGCTAATATATGCTTTCTTGCTTCACGAACCAACCATAAATAAAACCCTAAATTATGAATGGACGCGATTTGTTTTCCCAGCAATTCTTTTGAAATAAATAAATGGCGCAAATAAGCTTTTGAATACATTTTATCAACAAAAGTGATGTCCATTTCATCAATAGGAGAAAAATCATTTTCCCATTTTTTATTTTTGATATTGATGGTGCCGTTGGCCGTAAATAACATGCCGTTACGGGCATTTCTGGTTGGCATTACACAGTCAAACATATCAATTCCCAAGGCTATATTTTCTAAAATGTTGATTGGCGTGCCAACGCCCATTAAATAACGTGGTTTGTCTTCGGGTAAAATTGCGGTAACAATTTCGGTCATTTCATACATTTCTTCTGCTGGTTCTCCAACTGAGAGTCCGCCAATGGCATTTCCTTCTGCACCAACAGATGCAATGAATTCAGCCGATTGTTTTCTTAAATCTTTATAAGTGCTTCCTTGCACAATAGGGAAAAAAGCCTGACTGTATCCGTATTTAAAAGGTGTTTTTTCTAAATGCGTGATGCAGCGATTTAGCCAACGATGCGTCATATGCATGGATCGTTTTGCATAACCGTAATCACAAGGATAAGGGGTGCATTCATCAAATGCCATAATAATATCGGCACCAATGGTGCGCTGAATTTCCATGACATTTTCAGGCGTAAAGGTGTGATAAGAACCATCAATATGGCTTTTAAATTTAACACCTTCTTCCTTAATTTTTCGATTTTCTGAAAGTGAATATACCTGATATCCGCCGCTATCTGTCAGAATATTGCGATCCCAATTCATAAATTTATGCAAACCGCCGGCTTGCTCTAAAATGGTTGTTTGTGGCCGCAAATATAAATGGTAGGTATTTCCTAAAATAATATCAGGATTTATTTCGTCTTTTAATTCGCTTTGGTGTACGCCTTTTACCGAACCTACGGTTCCAACGGGCATAAAAATAGGCGTTTCAATTTTTCCGTGATCAGTGGTAATTACGCCAGCTCTAGCCTTGCTTTGCGGGTCGGTTGTTTTTAATTCAAATTGCATAGTCGGCAAAGATACTGATTAGAATTAAAGTAAAAAGTTTAAAGTTTGAAAGTTTAAAGTTTGAAATTCAAATTTTCTATTTCTTTTTATGGTCATCCTTTGAAGCTTCTTCTGTTTTGGAGGAATCTGAAATCATTTTATTGATTTGAAGCATTTCTTTTTCAGATAATTCTCGCCATTCGCCCACTTTTATGCCTTCTAAATTCACATTCATAATTCGGGTTCGCTTTAGGCTGGTGACTTCATAATTTAAATAGTCGCACATTCTGCGAATCTGGCGGTTTAAGCCTTGGGTCAACACAATTTTAAACGAATAATCATTCAATTTGGTCACCTCGCATTTTTTTGTGACCGTATCTAAAATTGGAAGTCCGTTACCCATTTTCTGAATAAATTCTGAAGTAATTGGTTGCCTAACAGTGACTATATATTCTTTTTCATGATTGTTTCCGGCCCTCAAAATTTTATTTACAATATCGCCGTCGTTGGTTAAAAATATCAATCCTTGCGAAGGTTTGTCTAACCTTCCAACAGGAAAAAGCCTTTGCGGATGGTTGATAAAATTGACAATGTTTTTGCGTTCTTTTAAATCGGTGGTGCAAACAATGCCAACAGGTTTGTTAAAAGCCAAGTATAAAGTTTTGGGTTTTGTGTTTAATAGTTTGCCTTTGATTTTTACCACGTCACCTTCAAAAACACGATTTCCCAATTGCGTAGGTTTATCGTTAATGGTTACAAAACCTTCAACAATTAATTTTTCAGCTTCTCTGCGAGAGCAAATCCCAGTGCTGCTGATGTATTTGTTTAAATTAACTGAATTTTCGTTTGTTTTTTCCACAGAAATATGAATAAGGCAGCAAAGTTACTAAATAAAATAATTTATGTGCTGCCAAGAAAGTAAAAATGGAAATGAGCAATTTATTTAAATGATTCAAATTTTCAGACTATCTTTGATTGTGCAAATACTGCCAAATACCAATTAAATTATTAAGATATTATGATGAAAAGATTAGCCAATTATTTACTGGAAGGTATATTATATATCGCTCCATTAAGCATTACAGCATACATTATCTACTCGGTTTTTATGTTTATGGATAATTTATCCCAAGATTTAATTTTTGAATTTTTTGCTATCAAAATTCCCGGTTTGGGCGTGTTAACGCTGCTGATATTCTTAATTTTCATAGGTTTTATAGGAAGAACTTTTATTGCGCAACCTTTAAAACAAGTATTTCATAATCTGATTGGCAAAATTCCTTTGGTAAAATTTGTTTATTCGGCTTTTAACGATTTGTTTTCTGCTTTTGTGGGCAAAGAAAAAAAGTTTAACCAACCAGTTTTGGTAAAAGTGAACTTAAGCTCCGATCTTGAAAAAATTGGTTTTATTACGGAAGAAAATTTAGCAATTTTAGGTGAAAAAGATAAAGTTGCTGTATACTTTCCGCATTCCTATAATTTTTCGGGCGAGTTGTTTATTGTGCCAAAAGCCAATATAAAACCGTTAAACATTAGTTCAAGCGATGTGATGAAATTTGTGATTTCTGCCGGATTGACAGGGTGGGAGAAAGCATAAGTTTTATTTGTTCTTTTTGGCGGCAACCTCAGAGTGGTAAACTCCTAAATATTTTTCAAACCTTGCCTCATAAGCTTGCACATTTTCGTTAAAAATATTTATATGATTCCTGTTGTTTGATTTAGTATTCGTTTTAAAATATGTTAGCTAATTTTTAAGATAAAATAATTAAACTTATTTTGTTAAAATGGCAATAATAGCCCATATTATGAGCCTTTAAGGTTCATTTTCTATCTTATGAATTGAAATCTTATAATATAAAATGAGGTATTTTAAAATAGTAATTTGAAAGTTTACTGGCTTAAAAATTATTTCAAAAAATACCTCATTTCACTAATTAACCCGAAATAACGAATCAATCTAAAATACCGAAACTAACTTTTGTGACTACTCGAAATTGTGTTATTTTATTGCTGTTCACAGTCACTTGCATATCTTTGATGTATACAGACTTAATGTTTTTCACCGTTTTAGAAGCTTCATTAACTACATTTTGAACGGCATCCTCAAAACTAATGGTGGAATTCCCCATGAGTTCAATAACTTTTAATACAGACATAATGTTGGATTTTATGATTAATAATTCTTGTTGAAATTAGCGGTTATCTTTTTTTGCTGAAATGATATTCCTCAACAAGTTTTTTGTTTTTAAATGAGATTTAAACGTTTTAACACCTCAACAAAGCATTCATTGAATGACCTTTATCAGGCATTTCTTCAAATTAAAAAAAAGTACTTTACCGCCTTGTATAAAAGTGGACAGGGCACTTAAATTACTTAACGACGCATTATTTAATTCGTTTTTTTGTAATATCAAACGATTGGTTTGTTTATCGAAAACACCAGATTCTTTTTCTCCATTTGAACAAAAGAATGTCTGTTTTTCCGTTTATTGCTTGAGCGCGAAAAGCTGATTAAAGGACGATGATGATGTTAGGGTTAATAGTTGGCTTCGTTGAAACTTAATAAAGGAATTTTCCCGAAGGATTCCATCTCTTTAACCATATCACGTTGAAACAGCTTTTTTAGAAATCCGCTTTTTTCTCGTTCCAGCATAGCGACCATATCTATATGATTGCTGTCTAAATAGGCTCTAAGCGTTTCAAATATTTCTTCTGAAAACAATACTTTATATTTTATTTTTTTATAGGTTACTTTCTGTTCTACCATTTCTTTAAACCATTCCATTTTTAAATTTCCGTCACCAATAATGCTTGGAGCAATATGCACGACCTTGATTTTCGCATCGAATTTTCTGGCAATTTGGGAAACAATATAAATTGCGCCAATATCTTCTTGTTCAAAATCGGTTGCATAAACGATTGTTTTAAGATTTTCGCTAGCATTTTTAGGAACCAACAATACGGGACATGGTGCTTTTTCAATAAGGCTCAGGGAGGTATCACCCATAAAAAGTTCTTTAATTGCGCTTTCTTTTTTCATTCCAATTACAATCATAAAGGCTTTGTGCGCTAATGCTTTTTCAAGTATTCCTTGAGATACAGACAAATTTTCAAAAGCCTCGGTTTGTACGTGCATGTCCCCTAGTCCTTTTCCCAAGTGTTTTTTACAGAAATTTTTGAGTTTTGTGTTGTGTTTTTTGAGTGTTGTTTTTCCAAGTTCATCATAAAAAATATCAAATTCCAATCCCAACATCATCGGAAGGCTGTAAATATGAATAACCAATAAATTGGCGCCCAATTTTGAGCTTAACCCATGTGCATATTTAATGGCGGTTACAGCATTCTTTGAATAATCTGTCGCAAAAATTATTGTTTTCATTTCAGTTATGGTTTTGTTGATTCATGCTTAAAGATATATATCTTCAGATTGCCATAGAATGATATGTATCATTTGTGCACATGCTAAAATTGATAATAGTCATTTTTTAGGGTGGAACGATTTACTAAATTTATTGTATAATTTTTGAAGTTTTAAATGGTCTTTATTCATTCAATATTTATTACCAAAACTTTTTTTAAAAGCCAATTATAATAGAAATATCCATAGACAAGTTGTATTTTTAACGGAAGATTCTGGATTTGAAAATGCAGCATTTATAGGAATGGCTTTTGGCTATTTTCCTCCCCGAAAAACGGATAAATTAAATCTGATTGACGCTTTGAGTAATGCGTAAAAAAGGCAATAAATACTAAAATTAAATCAATAAAAATGAATAACTTACAAAGCCTAATATAGAGATTTCCACATTCACAAAAACAATAGAAAGGGCTATCCTGAACGCGATAAGTATTTAGATGAAGATCCGATGACTGTTCCTTCAGAAAAAAATTCGTCTATTGATAAAAATGTTTTACAGGAATAATTGGAGAATTTAAAGCAACTTGTGAAACATCATTTGGAAACAAGAAAAAATATAGTAAACAACATTAATTAAAAGACTAACATTATGGGAGAAATTGCCACATCAAACCGACAAATAACATTGTATTATAATTCAGATTCCGTAATAGCCAAACAAACTTTGGCTTATGCAAAAGCGGAAGGATTGCCAATTCTTGAAATAGATATTTTGAAAACACCGCTTACCGGAACACAAATGGCAGAACTTTCAAATCGATTGGGCATGAATGTTAAAGACCTTGTAAACCAGGAACATCCGGCATACATTTCAAAATTTGAACCACACGAATTGTCCACAGATGATTGGATTAAAATGATACAACACAATCCGGAAATTATGAAACAGCCTATTGCTTTAAGAGGCGATAAAACTATTTTAGTGGAAACCCCGTCGGATATGATAAAAATTTAGTTGAGATATAATCGGATTTTGATTTTAAAATACTGAGATATATCATTTTAGGCCTTATTGATTTTGAATAACTTTAACTGGTGTTAAGGTTTTCATGAATTAATTTATTGTTTTAGAAAATGAACGATAAAGAAAATGGATACGCAAAGAAATTTGTACCGCGAACTTAAAATGATTTTTTTCCGATTTCTTTCAAAATATAGGTAGTAAAAAGTTAAAAGTTAAAAGTTTAAAGTTTGAACTTTTTCAATCTTAACCAATAACCAACAACAGCCAATAACAGATAATAAATAACACCCGTTGGGTGCAATTATTTAGTTTAAAATAAGTTAAAATAAAATGATTAGATATTGGTCAAGATACTGAAATTCAGTATCTTGAAGTCGCAA
>JAAFHC010000071.1 GCA_010906935.1 Gelidibacter sp. | reverse complement strand
ACCATAACCAATGATGACAACTTCATCAAGTGACTCTGCGCTTTCAGTCAGACTAATATTTATTGTAGTATTGTTTCCTACAGTAACTGATTGTGTAGTGAATCCAACATAAGAGAAAACCAAGACATCTGCTGGTTTCACATTTTCTAAGGTATAGTTTCCATCAAAATCTGTAGCGGCACCTATAGTGGTTCCTTTAATAATAACGCCAACTCCAGGCAGTGCTGTACCACCCACTGCTTCTGTAACTTTTCCTTTAACGGTTTGCTGAGCAAACGTAACTAAAGGCAAAAGAAGCATGACATTAAACAAAAAAATTTTAAAATTTTTCATCTATTTTAAGTTAATTAATAATTAAGGTTTTGTTTAAATTAGTGTACTATTTCTCGCATTTCACTTTGTGAAGTTACGCAGTTAACATTAATTTAACACTGATGTATATCAGAAAAAAAGTTTCGCAAACGTTTTCGTGTTTGTAACTTTTTTACTCAAACGTTAGAGTTTAGTTGCTAATTTTCAGGGTTTTTTACAAAAATTCAACAAATACGTTATTTTTTTAATTTTTAAGGGATTTTTATATGATGGTTCTTTTTAAAATCGCTTCGTTTTTTTAAGGATAAAGTCTATATTTGTTGAGAATAGCGAGTTTAGTTTTTTTTAGAAAACTTGATTAAAAATAGATGCAGCAAATAAAGTTTAAATTATGAAATTTTAACATATAACCTTTAACAAATAACATATAACATATAACGTTAACCTTAACTTTCAAACTAGCATATACAAATGAAATCAAGAATTACCCTAAAAAAAATAGCACGAGAATTTGGCGTATCCATTTCTACGGTTTCAAAAGCACTGAAAGACAGCCATGAAATTAGCGAAGAAACAAGAGGGAAAATTAAAGCATTTGCCGATTATTATAACTATAAGCCAAACAACCTGGCTTTGCAGCTCCGCAACCAAAAGACCTCAGTTATTGGCGTGATTGTCCCTGAAATTGTCCATCACTTTTTTTCAACGGTCATTAATGGCATTGAAAAATACGCCACTGAAAAGGGATACAATGTTATGGTATGCTTGTCTAATGAATCTTATGAAAAAGAGGTTTCAAACATGGGTGTGTTGACCAATGGAAGTGTGGATGGATTGATTGTTTCCATAGCACGTGAAACCCAGCAAAATCAAAATTATAAACATTTTGAAGCCATTATTAACGACGATTTTCCACTGGTGTTATTCGACAGAATTAACGATGATATTGAATGTGATAAAGTGATTATTGACGATGTTGGAGGTGCATTTAAGGCCACAAATCATTTGATTGAAATAGGTTCGAAACGAATTGCATTATTAACAACCCAAGATTTCATTACGGTTGGGTCATTGAGAAAGAATGGTTATATTAAGTCATTAAATAAAAATAAAATTTCTGTAGATGAAAGCCTGATTTATAAAATCGATGACAAGGAAAGTTTATACGATCAAATTAAGAAGGCAATCAATGTCTCCAACCCGCCTGATGCCATTTTAGCGGTAAATGAAATATATGCGGCAATTGCTTTAAAAATTGCCAAAGAAAGTGGTTTAAAAATACCAGAAGACATTGCCATTATTGGTTTCACCAGTGGTTTAATTTCTGAATATACCGATCCGCCATTGACTTGTGTTGAACAACACGGATTTTTAATGGGCAAACAGGTTGCTGAATTGTTAATAAACAGAATTGAGAGTACGGCACCTAGCGAGTTTCAGAAAGTTGTTATTTCACCCAATTTAAAAATTAGAAGATCAACGTTAGACAATTGAAAAAAGTTAAAAGTTAAAAGTTACGTTAAATGTTAAATGTTAAAAGTTAAAAGTTAAAAGTTAAAAGTTTTTTCTTGTAAACTACAAATTATAAAATTTCGGCTTATAACATATAACGTATAACATCTAACGTAACGTATAACATCTAACGTATAACGTATAACATCTAACGTATAACATCTAACGTATAACATCTAACGTATAACATCTAACGTATAACGTATAACGTATAACATCTAACGTATAACGTATAACATATAAAAAAAAAGTTAAAAGTTAAATGTTTTTTCTTGTAAACTATAAATTATAAAATTTCGGCTTATAACATATAACAAATAACGTATAACATATAATATATAACAAATAACTCATAACTCAAGCCCGTCAACTCTAACGTTGTAGTACTTAATTGTTGATTTTTTTACTTAAATCTTAGGTCAAAAAACGTTGAACTTATAATTTTATTTATATATTTGACCCGTACTATTTTTCACACTTCACACAAAAACAAATAAAGCCTGCCGGCTTTGTCTTGTATTTTTATTTTTTAATACTTACATTATGGAAAAACGGAAACTAAGTTTCTGGGATATTTGGAACATGAGTTTCGGTTTCCTTGGAATTCAAATGGGTTTTGCGCTGCAAAATGCCAATGCCAGCAGAATATTGCAAATTTTTGGCGCAGATGTCCATGAACTCTCTTGGTTTTGGGTGGTGGCGCCATTAACGGGTTTGATTGTTCAGCCCATTATTGGTTATTATAGCGACAGAACCTGGACGAAACTTGGACGAAGACGGCCTTACTTTTTAGCAGGGGCTATATTGGCATCTATGGGATTAATTTTAATGCCAAATGCCGATATGTTTACTGCTTTTTTACCGGCATTATGGGTTGGGGCAGGGATGTTAATGATTATGGATGCATCATTTAATGTTGCCATGGAACCATTTAGGGCTTTGGTGGCCGATTTATTGCCTTCTGATCAAAGAACACTCGGATTTAGCGTTCAAACCATCTTAATTGGTATTGGCGCCGTAATTGGCTCTTGGTTGCCTTATGCTTTGTCAAATTGGTTTGGTGTCTCAAATAACGCTGCAGAAGGCGAAGTTCCGCTAAACTTATTATTGTCATTTGTCATCGGCGCAGGGGTTTTAGTGGCCAGTATTTTGGTTACAGTATTTACCACCAAAGAATATTCTCCAGAAGAAACCGCACAATTTAGTGCTCCTGAAAGCGAAGAAGAGATAGCCGCTGAAGAAAAATCAAGCTTATTGGATATTTTTACCGATTTCAAAAAAATGCCTTTAACGATGAGGCAATTAAGCTCGGTTCAGTTTTTTTCCTGGTTTGGATTGTTTGGTATGTGGGTATTTTCAACACCTGCCATTGCGCATCATATTTATGGTTTGTCTTTAGATGATCACGGAGATGCGTATCAAATTGCGGGTGACTGGGTTGGTATTTTATTTGGTGTTTACAATGCGGTCTCAGCGGTATATGCCTTCTTTTTGCCGGCAATCGCTAAAAAACTTGGCAGAAAATTAACCCATGCCGTTTCATTGGCTTTTGGTGGTTTAGGTCTTATTTCTATTTATTTTGTGCCAAACGAAAACTGGTTATTTTTATCCATGTTTGGCATTGGGATAGCTTGGGCAAGTATTTTAGCAATGCCCTATGCAATATTAGCTGGCTCTATTCCTGCCAAAAAAATGGGTGTTTATATGGGGATTTTCAATTTCTTTATTGTAATTCCGCAAATTATAAATGCCATTATAGGCGGCCCAATCGTAAAATATTTTTATGGAGGCAACCCAATTTATGCTTTGTTAATTAGCGGTATTTCTTTATTAATTGCGGCCATATTGGTGGTAAGGGTAAAAGATGTTGATGATACCGTAGTCATCGTAAAAAATTAATGAAACGAGTATTACAAATTTTGACACAAAGGAATGATTTATGGCAGGCAGCATCTGTTACCGCTAACAAATAAAATTTAAACAGATGAAAAAAGAACTCGCATTTATATTCGATTTAGATGGCGTAATCGTGGATACTGCAAAGTACCATTATTTAGCCTGGAGAAATTTAGCAAACGCTTTGGGCTTCGATTTTACCGAAGAACAAAATGAATTGCTGAAAGGCGTGAGCCGTGTTAAATCGCTTGAAATTTTATTGTCTATCGGAAAAGTACATTTATCCGAAGAAAAAAAACAAGTGTTGTTGCTTCAAAAAAACAAAGAATATTTGGAGTATGTCAATAAAATGACTTCCGAAGAAATTTTGCCCGGCGTGAATGATTTATTGACCTTTTTAGAGATCAATGACATCAAATATGCCTTGGGCTCAGCAAGTAAAAATGCGCCTTTGATTTTGGAGAAAGTCGGACTTTTGAACAGATTTACCGCCATTGTTGACGGCAATGATGTTTCTAAAGCGAAGCCGGATCCCGAAGTGTTTTTAATAGGCGCTAAAAAATTAGGGATTAATCCCGAAAACTGTGTGGTTGTAGAAGATGCCATTGCAGGAATAGAAGCTGCGAATGCGGCAAAAATGATCAGTATAGGAATTGGAGATGCCAACGTGTTGTATGAAGCAGATTATGTTTTTAAAGATATGACAGCGATAACTCCCGATTTTTTAAAAAATCTAATGAATTAAAAAAAGATGAATAAAGATTATATTAAGCCTTGCGAATGGTCAATTGTAGAAGAAGGTTTTGATCCCGAAAATGTGGAAGCTTCAGAAAGTTTGTTTAGTATTGGCAATGGCTCAATGGGCCAACGCGCCAATTTTGAGGAAACGTATACAGGAAAAACCTTTCAGGGAAGTTATATTGGAGGTATTTATTATCCCGATAAAACCCGCGTTGGTTGGTGGAAAAATGGCTATCCGGAGTATTTTGCCAAAGTGCTGAATGCGCCAAACTGGATCGGCATTGACATACGAATCAATGAAACGGAACTGGATTTAAATACCTGTAAAGTTTCAAATTTCAAAAGAGAATTAAATATGAAAGAAGGCTGGCTTAGTCGTTCTTTTAATGCAATTCTTGAAACCGGTGAGGAAATTCAGATAGTGACAAAACGATTTATAAGTCTGGAATTTAATGAAATAGGCGCCATTGAGTACGCCGTAAGAGCCATCAATTTTTCAGGGGAAATCACTTTTTCTCCTTATATAGATGCAGGCATTAAGAATGAAGATTCCAATTACGATGAATATTTTTGGGAAATCTTAAAAATTGTCAGTGGTAAAAATAACGGTTGCATTCTTTCAAAAACGTTAAAAACAGCATTTCATGTGGCAACAGCCATGGAAGTTTCGTTTGAGATAAATAATGAAAAAGTTGCAGCTTTACAACAAACCGAAGTTGAAGAAAAATCATTGCATTATACTTACAAATTAAATGTTTCGAAAGGCGATACCGCCAAAATTTATAAGTATGGAAGCTGCGTAAGTTCCCTAAATTATCCAAAAGAGGATTTGATTGAAGCGGCTTTTAACAATGTTAAAAAGGCGCATAACCTAGGCTTTTCGGAACTTTTGGAGAGTCAAAAAGCATCTTGGTCGAGTATTTGGCACACGGCAGATATTATTATTGAAGGCGATGTAAAAGCACAGCAAGGCATTCGGTTTAATATTTTTCAGTTGAACCAAACCTATTTGGGAACCGATGCCCGTTTAAATATTGGTCCGAAAGGTTTCACCGGTGAAAAATATGGCGGAAGCACTTATTGGGACACGGAAGCTTATTGCATTCCTTTTTATATGGCAACAAAAGACGCCAGCGTAGCGAAAAATTTATTGTTGTATCGCTACAACCAGCTAGATAAAGCTATAGAAAACGCCCAAAAATTAGGATTTAAAAATGGTGCCGCTTTATATCCGATGGTGACCATGAATGGCGAAGAATGCCATAATGAATGGGAAATTACCTTTGAAGAAATCCATAGAAACGGCGCAATGATTTACGGAATTTACAATTATGTAAATTATACCCAGGATTTTGAATATGTTCCTAAGTTCGGATTGGAAGTCATGATTGCCGTGGCACGTTTTTGGCACCAGCGCGCTAATTTTTCTGAAGCAAAAAACAAATATGTGGTTTTAGGCGTTACAGGACCAAATGAATATGAAAACAACGTAAACAATAATTTTTACACGAATTACTTGGCAAAATGGTGCATTCAATATGCCATGGAGTGTTTGGATAGGGTAGCACAAGAATATCCTGCAGATTTTACACGTGTAATGGCTAAAACAAAATTAAACGCGGAAGAAACCAAAAAATGGTTGCAGGTTGCCGACAATATGTATTTTCCATTTAGTACGGATCATCAAGTTTATTTGCAACAAGACGGATTTTTGGACAAGGAATTAATTCCGGTTGCTGAATTGCCAAACTCGGAGCGGCCAATCAACCAAAAATGGTCTTGGGACCGTATTTTACGTTCCTGTTTTATCAAACAAGCTGATGTTTTGCAATGCATGTTCTTTTTTGAAAACAAATTTGACAAAGAAGATTTGGAACGCCATTTTGATTTTTATGAGCCTTTAACCGTTCATGAATCTTCACTTTCTCCTTGCGTGCATTCAATTTTAGCAGCTTCCATAGATAGAATGCCAAAAGCCTATGAGCAATATGTAAGAACTTCACGTTTGGATTTAGACGATTACAACCACGAAGTTCACGAAGGTTGCCACATTACCAGCATGGCAGGAACCTGGATGTCTATTGTGCAAGGTTTTGGAGGAATGCGTGTGTGGGAAGACGGCGTGTTATCATTCAATCCGCAAATCCCCAAAGAATGGAAATCGTATTCATTTACCATCAATTTTAGGGGAAATATCATCAATGTTTACAAGAGCCAAACCGAATGTAAATTCTTTAATGAATCGGAAAATGACATTAAAATGAAGTTGAACGGCGAAGAAATTTTAATTTCATCCAACAAATCGGTTATTGTATAAAAATAAAATATCAAATATGAAAAATCTTTCTTTCCTATTACTTTTAATTTTAGGGAGTTCACTGTTTGCTCAAAAAATAGACAGAATTGAACCGCCAAATTGGTGGGTTGGGATGGAGAATAATCAATTGGAATTGATGATTTATGGGAAAGACATTTCCCAATTTACACCTTCCATAGACCATAAAAACATACAGATTTTAGACATCAAGAAAACGGAAAACAGCAATTATTTATTTCTGAATTTAGATTTATCCAAAGCAGTTTCCGGGAAATTTAACATCAACTTTTCAAAAAAAGGAAAGCGCAATAATTTTTCTGTGGCCTATGAATTGAAGGAAAGGAATCAAGATTCAAAATTAAAGGAAGGTTTTAACAGTTCAGATGTTATTTATTTAATCACGCCCGATCGTTTTGCAAATGGCGATGTTACCAATGACGTTGTGAAAACGATGAAAGAAAAAATCGCTGATAGAAATAATGATTATGGACGCCACGGCGGCGATATCAGAGGGATCACCAACCATTTGGATTATATAAACGAAATGGGATTTACGGCTATTTGGCCAACACCCGTGTTGACGAATGATATGAAAGGAAGTTCTTATCACGGTTATGCCATGACCGATTTTTATGAGGTTGATCCGCGTTTTGGAACGATGGAAGAATATAAGGACTTGGCTAAAAGCGCAAAAAATAAAGGAATTAAACTCATTATGGACCAAGTTGCAAACCATATTGGGCTCGAACATTGGTGGATGAGCGATTTGCCAACCAACGATTGGGTGAATTATCAAGATGAATTTTTGAAAAATAATATGGTGGTGACCAATCACCGAAGAACCACAAATCAAGATGCTTATGCTTCAGTGAAGGACAAGAATTTAATGAGCGAAGGCTGGTTTGTTTCCACTATGCCCGATTTAAATCAGCGCAATTCATTATTGGCAAAATACCTCATTCAAAATAGCATTTGGTGGATAGAAACACTGGATTTGGGTGGCATACGACAAGATACTTATCCGTATCCAAACAAACAATTTATGTCCGATTGGGCCGGCGCCATTATGAATGAATATCCGAATTTCAGCATTGTCGGCGAAGAATGGAGCACCAATCCGTTATTGGTTGGCTATTGGCAAGAAGGCTCAAAAAATAAGGACGGCTATCAATCTCATTTATCGTCAACCATGGATTTCCCCATGCAAAAAGCCATTGTTGAAGCATTAAATGAAGCAGAAAGTTGGGATAAAGGGTTTGTAAAAATGTATGAAGGTTTGGCAAACGATTTTTCTTACGCCAATCCGAGCAAAATCATGATATTTCCAGATAACCACGATATGGATCGAATTTTTACCCAATTTAAAGAAAATGTGGTAAATACCGAAATGGCGCTGGGTTATATGCTTGCCTTGCCAAGAATTTCGCAATTGTATTACGGAACAGAAATTTTAATGCAAAATTCAGCGAAACCTGGTGATCACGGTTTAATTAGAACCGATTTTCCGGGAGGTTGGAGCGGCGATAAATCGAATGCTTTTATAGGTGAAGGTTTAACAGCAAATCAATTGAAAATGCAATCATTTTTGAAGAAAGTGTTGAATTATCGAAAAAACAGCGAAGCCATTCATTCAGGAAAAACCATTCATTTTGCGCCTGAAAATGGAGTATATGTGTTATTCAGAATTTTAGGCGATGAAACAGTTGTTGTAATTTTGAATAAGAATGACAAACCGATTTCATTAAACTTAAACCGATTTGAAGAGGTAGGTTTAAAAGGAAAATCCTTGAAAAATATAATTAACGATGAATCGTTTATTTGGAATGATGCGATGGAAATCAATGCTAAAGGCTTGATTATTTTAACAACAAAAAAATAGCATTTGAAGGCGACGATCATTCAGAAAATTCATGGAATCAGCGTTTTCAAATACCGGTTCAATTTTTATTAAATAAAAACTAGATGAAACGAGCATGACAAATTATGATACGCAAAGGAATGATTAATGGCGAACCTGCCTATCCGGCAGGCAGGCTGCAGCTGTTACCGCTAAAAAAATAAAATTTAAACAGATGAAATTATTAAAATTAACCCTAATTTTTCTTGTTGCAGGAGGTGCATTTTTAAATGCGCAAAATGCCGACAGAAAATTTGTTTCCATTCAGCAAAAAAACACCATTATTGAGTTAAAAACCAATGATGGATTTTATCAAATAAAACCCTATTCAACCAAAATTGTGGAAACTTCGTTTATTCCCAACGGCGAAGTTTACAATTCCAATTCACATGCAGTGGTTTTGAAACCTGAAAATGTAGCATTTAAAGTAACTGAAAATGAAAATTCAATTCAATTAAAAACTTCGGGAATAAGTATCGAAATCATTAAAAATCCATTTCAGATTTTATATTTTTATAAGCTTAAATCCTTTATTTCTGAACGAAAAGGCTACGTTAAATCAGCGGAATTTGAAACGTTGGATTTCAATTTAACGACCGATGAAATTTTATTTGGAGGCGGCGCCAGAGCTTTGGGGATGAACAGAAGAGGAAACCGATTGCAATTGTACAACCGTGCGCATTACGGTTACGAAACACGCTCGGAATTGATGAATTTCACCATGCCTTTGGTATATTCTTCCAATTTATATGCTATTCATTTCGATAACGCGCCCATCGGATATTTGGATTTGGACAGCAAAAAAGACAATTCATTGCAATATGAAACCATCAGCGGCAGAAAAACGTATCAAGTAGTTGCAGGCGATTCTTGGAAAGATTTAATCAACCAATATACCAGTTTAACAGGAAAACAACCGATGATTCCGCGTTGGGCATTGGGCAATTTTTCGAGTCGTTTTGGCTATCATTCCCAACAAGAAACCATCAATACGATAGATAAATTCTTGGAAGAAGAAATTCCGGTTGATGCCATTATTTTGGATTTGTATTGGTTTGGAAAAGAACTTAAAGGCACGATGGGCAATCTGGAATTTTTAAAGGATTCGTTTCCGGATCCGAAGAAAATGATAGCCGATTTAACCAAAAAAGGGGTGAAAACCATTTTAATTACAGAGCCTTTTGTGTTGACCACTTCCGGCAAATGGGACGAAGCGGTGGAAAAGGATATTTTGGGAAAAACCAAAGACGGCAAACCGTATGCTTATGACTTTTACTTCGGAAACACTGGCATTATAGATATTTTTAAGCCAGAAGGAAAAGCTTGGTTTTGGGACGTTTACAATAAATTTGCCGATTATGGCGTTGCCGGTTGGTGGGGAGATTTAGGCGAGCCTGAAGTGCATCCTTCCGATTTGCAACACGCAACTAGTTCGGCCGATGAGGTTCACAATATTTATGGCCATAATTGGGCAAAACTCATTTTTGAAGGTTATGAAAAGGAGTTTCCAGATCAGCGTCCTTTTATTTTAATGCGTGCCGGATATTCCGGTTCACAGCATTATGGAATGATTCCGTGGTCGGGTGATGTAAGCAGAAGCTGGGGAGGACTGCAATCTCAGCCAGAAATTGCCTTGCAAATGGGCATGCAGGGAATGGCATTTATGCATTCTGATTTGGGCGGATTTGCCGGCGCCAATTTAGATGATGAATTGTACACGAGATGGTTGCAATATGGTGTTTTTCAGCCTATTTATCGTCCGCACGCACAGGAAGACGTTCCGTCGGAACCTATTTTTAGAGAACCAAAAACAAAGGCTTTGGCCAAAAAATCGATCGAATTGCGTTACAGTTTATTGCCTTACAATTATACATTGGTTTTTGATAATAACCAAAAAGGAACACCTTTAATGCGTCCGCTATTTTTTGAAGACAGCAATGCATCCTCATTTACCAACGATAAAACTTATTTGTGGGGAGACAGTTTTTTGGTGAGTCCGGTGGTAAAACAAGGAATTTCTGAGCAAGAAGTTTATTTTCCTTCCAAGTCAAACTGGTTTAATTTTTATACGGATGAAAAAGTGGCAGGCGGACAAACAAAAACAGTTTCCTTAAAGGAAGAAAGCATTCCGGTGTATGTTCGCGGAGGTGCTTTTATTCCGAGAATTCAATCCATCCAAAATACAGGATTGTATAGTTTAAAGGCGTTCGATTTGCATTTTTATTTCGATGAAGGCGTGAAAGAAAGTGAAGGACATTTGTACAACGACGATGGCGAAACACCAAATGCTTTTGAAAAAGGAAATTATGAAATACTGAGTTTTGAAAGTGAATTCAAAAACAATCGTTTGCATATTGAAATTGAACAAAATTTGGGTGAAAATTTAGAGTTTTCACCAAAAGAAATTAAATTGATTGTTCACAATATTTCATCAAAACCCAAAAAAGTGAAAGGACATTATTTTGAATGGAATAAGGAAAATAAAACCATGACTGTATTAATTTCACTGAAAAACAGCGATACTAAAAACTTAAAAATTAAATTCTGATTAGAATGAAAAAATATTTAACCTTAATACTGTCATTGACCATGCTGGCCGGCTGTTCTGGAATAAAACAACATAAAAACGATGAATTGGCCGCTTTAACCAGCGCTAAAAAACCATTTCTTTGGGAAAGCGCAAACATTTATTTTTTGCTCACCGACCGATTTTACAATGCAGATACATTAAACGATATCAATTTTAACCGAACAAAACCAACGGCAAAATTGCGTGGATTTGAAGGCGGAGATATCAAAGGAATCACCAAAAAAATAGAAGAAGGTTATTTTACCGATTTGGGAATCAACGCGATTTGGTTTACGCCAATTGTGGAACAAATTCACGGTGCTGTTGATGAAGGTACAGGTGCAACTTATGCTTTTCACGGTTATTGGGCAAAAGACTGGACCGCTTTGGATCCAAATTTTGGCACCATGGAAGACTTGAAAAACTTGGTGGAACTTGCGCATAAAAAAGGAATCAGGATTGTGCTGGATGGCGTTATAAACCATACCGGACCCGTAACAGATGTTGATGAGGTTTGGCCATCAGATTGGGTTAGAACCGGTCCGCAATGCGATTATCAAACCTACAATTCAACGACAGCTTGCACCTTGGTTAAAAACCTTCCGGATATAAAAACCGAAAGCAACGAAAGTGTCGAAATTCCAAAGCATTTGGCTGATAAATGGAAAGCGGAGGGAAGATACGAGCAGGAAATGAAAGAATTGGATGATTTTTTCAAGAGAACCGGCTATCCGAGAGCACCAAAATATTATATCATTAAATGGCTGACAGATTACATTACCGAATTTGGAATAGACGGCTACAGAGCTGATACTGTGAAACATATGGAAGAAAGTGTGTGGGGCGAGTTTAAAAAGGAATGCAACTTCGCTTTCAATTTGTGGAAAGAAAACAATGCCGAGAAAGTTTTGGATACCAATGATTTTTATTTGGTGGGCGAAGTTTATAATTATAATATTTCCAGCGGACAAACATTTGATTTTAGCGATAAAAAAGTGAACTATTTTGAGAACGGTTTTAACAGTTTGATCAATTTCGAATTCAAATGGAATGCTGCCCAACTTACTTCCTTTGAAGCGCTTTTTTCAAAATATAACACTATTTTACACAATGATTTAAAAGGATTTGGCGTTTTAAACTACATAAGTTCGCATGATGATGGTGCTCCTTTCGACAAAGAAAGAACTAAAACTTTTGAATCGGCCACTAAATTATTGTTATGTCCGGGAACTTCCCAAGT
>JAAFHC010000293.1:976-3241 GCA_010906935.1 Gelidibacter sp. | reverse complement strand
GTTTATGGGTTTCCAGAGACAAAAAGGGACATCAAAAAACTGCCGAAGATTATTTTTTGGCAAGTAAATCTTTGCCTTGGTGGGCTATTGGAGCCTCATTAATTGCTGCAAATATTTCGGCAGAGCAGTTTATTGGAATGTCGGGATCCGGTTTTGCCTTGGGATTGGCAATTGCCTCTTATGAATGGATGGCAGCCATTACTTTAATTATCGTGGGAAAATACTTTTTGCCTATTTTTATTGAAAAAGGGTTGTATACCATTCCTGAATTTGTTGAAAAGCGATTTTCTACCAATTTAAAAACCATTTTAGCCGTATTTTGGATTGCACTTTATGTGTTTGTGAATTTAACTTCGGTATTGTATTTAGGATCTTTGGCATTAGAAACCATTATGGGAATTCCTATGGTTTACGGTGTTATCGGATTGGCGTTGTTTGCGGCTGCGTATTCACTATATGGCGGACTTTCAGCAGTTGCCTGGACCGATGTAATTCAGGTTATATTTTTGGTTTTAGGCGGATTGGCTACTACTTATCTGGCTTTAAATATGGTTTCTGGAGGAGAAGGTGTTTGGGCAGGTTTGAAAACAGTTTATGAAGCGGCTCCCGAAAGATTTGTCATGATTTTTGATGAATCAAGCCCGTATTATGAAATGTTACCGGGTATTGGTGTAATTGTTGGCGGTATGTGGGTTGCGAATTTATATTATTGGGGATTCAATCAATATATTATTCAAAGAACCTTGGCAGCGAAATCATTGAAGGAAGCTCAAAAAGGTATTTTATTGGCTGCCGGATTAAAATTAATAATTCCGTTAATTGTGGTAGTTCCAGGTATTGCCGCTTATGTAATGGTAAATGATCCTGAGATTATGGCACGGTTAGGTGCGGCAGGATTAAAGAATTTACCTACTTTAGAACAGGCAGATAAAGCGTATCCTTGGCTACTGCAATTTTTACCTACCGGATTAAAAGGCGTTGCATTTGCCGCTTTGGCAGCCGCGATAGTGTCTTCTTTGGCTTCTATGTATTCAACGTCAACCATTTTCACTATGGATATTTACAAACAGTACATCAACAAAACTGCAAGTGATAAAAGTACCGTGAATATGGGAAGAATTTCCGCAGGCGTTGCTTTAGCTATTGCTTGTGTTATGGCACCTTTATTGGGCGGCATTGATCAAGCATTCCAATTTATTCAAGAATACACAGGCGTTGTGAGTCCAGGAATTTTAGCCATATTTCTTTTAGGATTGTTCTGGAAGAAAACCACAAATAAAGGCGCCATTGTTGGAGCCTTGGTTTCAATTCCAATTGCCATGTATTTTAAAGTGGCTCCAAAAGGATGGTCTACAAGTTCTTTATTTGTTGATGTTCCTTTTTTAGATCAAATGGGCTATACGGCAATACTTACGATGATTGTTATTGCCATTGTGAGTTGGTTTCAACACAACGGAAAAGATGATGAGAAAGGAATTACACTTACAAAACAATTGTTTAAAACAGGTCCTGTATTTAATATTGGTGCATTTGCCGTGATGATTGTTTTGGTGGCTCTTTATGCGGCCTTCTGGAAATAAAATAAATTATGAAAATATTAGTCACAGGAGGCTTAGGCTTTATCGGTTCACATGTGGTTGTAGAACTTCAGAATGAAGGCTTTGAAGTGGTTATTATTGATAATCTTTCAAATTCAACAATAGATGTTTTAGAAGGCATAATTGCTATTACGGGTATTGAACCCATTTTTGAAAAGATAGATTTAAGAGATAAAGCATTGGTCGTCGATTTTTTTAAAAGACATCATGATATTAACGGCGTGATTCACTTTGCAGCTTCCAAAGCTGTTGGGGAAAGCGTGGAAAAGCCTTTGTTATATTATGAAAACAATCTTAACCCCTTGATTTATTTGTTGCAGGAACTTCAAAAGAAAGAATCTACTTATTTCATTTTTAGCTCTTCCTGTACGGTTTATGGCCAGGCAGATTCGCTTCCAATAACAGAATCAGCACCCATAAAAAAAGCCGCATCGCCTTATGGCAATACCAAACAAATAGGTGAAGAAATCATTATAGATACTTGTAAAGTGGTACCTCACTTAAATGCCATTGCTCTGAGATATTTTAATCCAATCGGAGCTCATGAATCTATAAAAATTGGAGAGCTGCCACTAGGTACACCTCAAAATTTAGTGCCATTTATTACACAAACAGGTATGGGCAAAAGAGCGCAGTTGTCTGTTTTTGGAGATGATTATCCGACTGA
>JAAFHC010000293.1:0-946 GCA_010906935.1 Gelidibacter sp. | reverse complement strand
TAGTAGATTTAGCTAAGGCACATGTGATGGCTCTTACACGATTGATTAATAATTCTAATAAAGACAATTTTGAAGTATTTAATATTGGGACAGGTAAAGGGAGTTCTGTACTTGAAGTAATCCATACTTTTGAAGAGGTATCAGGTAAAAAACTGAATTACAATATAGTAGGGCGACGAGAAGGTGATGTGATTTCAGCTTATGCTGATACCTATAAAGCAAATAGTGTTTTGCTATGGAAAGCCAAATTGAATTTAAAAGACGCATTGTTATCTGTCTGGAAGTGGGAGAATAAATAAACATTAACTTTATCAATTAATTTCATTCAAAAGTATGCGTCTCCTAATATTTTCTTTAATAATTCTATTTACTGTTTTTTCATGTAAAAACGAAGTCGAATACCAAAGTATTCCAAAAGACGATGTTTTCATATCCTCAAATGAAATACCAGATAGTCATTTTTTAGGAGATAATAATTGTAAAGAATGCCATGAGAAAGAGTTTAAAGATTGGCAAGGTTCACACCATGATAAAGCCATGCAAATTGCAGATAGCAGTTCTGTATTAGCTGATTTCAACGGTGAAAAATTTTCAAGTCAAGGGGTTACCTCACATTTTTTTAAAAAAGAGGGCGATTTTTTTGTTAATACAGAAGGCCCTGATGGGAAAAATCATGATTATAAGATTGTTTACACATTTGGAATAACGCCGCTTCAACAATATATCGTAAAGTTTCCTGATGGGCGTTATCAATGTTTAAGAACCGCTTGGGATACCATTAAAAATAAATGGTTTGATTTGTATCCGGATTTCAAAGTGGTGCATTCAGAATGGTTACATTGGTCTAGAGGCGGATTAAATTGGAATAATATGTGTGCTGATTGTCATTCCACCAATGTTAGAGAAAATTATGACGAAAAAACAGATAGCTATAATACAAAATATG
>JAAFHC010000070.1 GCA_010906935.1 Gelidibacter sp. | reverse complement strand
TTATTAATTACTCATTATATGATAAATATCATAATAATATTGATACCAAAAAGCCATATTGTTTGATAATACCATAATATAATGTGCTTTTATAGCAAATTATTTCAATTATTTTTAATAAATTTGCATCCGAAATAGCGTTGAAAATTATTTCCGAAGTTTAACGCATTTCTACTTAAAAAGTTTAACAATTTTGAATTAGAATATGTTTAAAATTATAGAGAAAAAATTTCTTTCAGAAAATGTGGCAAAACTGGTTATTGAAGCCCCTTATATTGCCAAAAGTAGAAGAGCAGGACATTTTATCATTCTAAGAATTGATAAAAATGGCGAAAGAATCCCACTGACGATTTCAGATGCCGATGTTGAAAAAGGCACAATTTCCTTAATTGTACAAAGAGTTGGTGTTTCATCACACAAACTTTGCGCCATGAATGCTGGTGATTTTATATTGGATGTTGTGGGACCGCTAGGAAAAGCAACCCATATTTCTAATGTGGGAACCGTATTATGCGCCGGCGGCGGTGTTGGTGTAGCGCCTCTTTTTCCTATTGTGCAAGCGATGAAATTAGCCGGAAACAGGGTGATTACCATTATTGCTGCCAGAAATAAAGATCTGGTAATTCTTGAAAATGAAATGGCTGAATACTCCGATGAACTTATTGTGATGACAGATGATGGTTCAAAAGGAACTAAAGGTTTGGTAACTCAGGGAATGGAAGAGGTTATTCTCAGAGAAAAAGTAAATCAGGCCATCGTTATTGGTCCGGCCATTATGATGAAATTCGCTGCTTTAACCACCAAAAAATACAATATTCATACCTTGGCAAGTTTAAACACCATTATGGTTGACGGCACAGGAATGTGCGGCGCCTGCAGGGTTTCCGTTGGCGGAAAAACAGAATTTGTTTGCGTAGACGGTCCCGAATTTGATGCCCATAAAGTTAATTTTGATGAAATGTTAAGCCGATTAGGCGCTTACAAAGACAAAGAATCAGAAAACTATGATGAGTATGTAAAATCTTGTGAAGCAATCTCACTTAACTAACTGAAAAATTTATATCCTATAAAATATTCGTAAAATGGAAGAAGAATTAAACGAAGAATATTATAAAGCCGAACGCAAAACCGAATGGCGCGATAAGTTACGTAAAGAAATAAAAGCAAAAGAAAGAACAGCTATTGGTAGGGTTCACATGCCTGAAGCAGATCCTAATATTAGAAATAAAAGCAATATTGAAGTAAATAAAGGCTTAACCTTTGAAATGGCGATGGGTGAATCTCACCGTTGCCTTGATTGTGCTGTTCCAACTTGTATTATAGGCTGCCCGGTTGGCACAAACATACCAAAGTTTATAAAATTTCTTGAAGCTGGTGACGTGCTTGGAGCTGCTGAAGTTCTTAAAGAAAATAATTCCTTGCCTGCAATTTGCGGAAGGGTTTGCCCTCAGGAAATACAATGCGAAGCACAATGTTTTTATGTTAAAAAATTAAGTAAAGATGGCGCCGCAATTGGCTATCTTGAAAGATTTGTAGCTGATTATGCGCGTGAACATGGAGAAGCAACTATTCCGGCTATGGCCGAACCAAATGGTATTAAAATGGCTGTGATAGGATCAGGGCCTGCAGGATTAACCGTTGCAGGTGAATTGGCAAAATTTGGCTATGATGTTACTGTTTTTGAAGCCTTGCACGATCTTGGCGGTGTTTTAAAATATGGAATCCCAGAATTTAGACTTCCAAAATCAATTGTTGACTACGAAATAAATACCATTAAAAATATGGGCGTAAAATTCGTAACCAATTTTATTGTGGGTAAAACCGCTTCAATTGATGATTTAAAAGAAGAAGGATATGTTGCGTTTTTTATCGCAAGTGGCGCCGGATTGCCAAATTTCATGAATATACCAGGCGAAAATTATAGCGGTATTCAAAGTGCCAACGAATTTTTGACCCGAGTAAATTTAATGGGCGGAGGAAATAAAGATTTCGACACCCCAGTTCATACAGGAAAAAATGTGGTCATTATAGGCGGCGGAAATACCGCAATGGACTCCGTAAGAACGGCAAAACGCATGGGCGCAGAAAGAGCCATGATTATGTACAGACGTACTATGGAAGAAATGCCCGCAAGAGCGGAAGAAATAAAACATGCCATTGAAGAAGGTATTGAATTTATCAATTTGGCATCTCCTATTGAATATTTTGCAGATGAAAGAGGCAAAGTAAATAAAATGCGCGTGCAAAAAATGGAATTGGGAGAACCTGACGCTTCCGGCAGAAGACGCCCAGTTGCTATTGAAGGTTCAGAATACGATATTGATGTTGATAGCGTAGTTATCGCCGTTGGTGTTTCTCCAAACCCAATTATCCAACAAAGCATGCCAGAACTTGAAATCACCAAATGGAACACCATTAAAGTTGATGAAAATATGATGACCTCAATTCCGGGTCTTTTTGCTGGTGGTGATATTGTTAGAGGCGGCGCAACCGTTATTCTTGCTATGGGCGATGGAAGAAAAGCCGGTATGGGAATGCACGCTTATGCGCAGGCAGAAGTTTTGGCAAAAATTTAAGTGTGATTATCAAACCCCTATTTTTTTAATTAGGTCTTGTGCCTTTATAAGAAACCCTGTTAATCAAATGATTAACAGGGTTTCTTTGTACCTCGGGCGGGAATCGAACCCGCACAACCTTGCGATTACTGGATTTTGAATCCAGCGCGTCTACCAATTCCGCCACCGAGGCATATTGAATCGGTGTGCAAATTTAAAAATATTTTTCAACTAAATCACAAAAACTTCACTTAGTTATAGCATTACCGTTTAAATAATTTTAAATTTGCAATCAAAATACAGAAACCTAATCAAATAACACTGCTAAAAAATGGACATCCCTTTTCTTGAACCTAAAATTTTCGCTTGTACTCAAAGCAAAGAATTGGCTAAAAATATTGCCAAAAATTACGGAATTCCGCTAGGAAACGTAGTGGTAACAAGGTTTAGCGACGGGGAGTTTCAGCCCGCCTTTGTTGAATCGGTTAGAGGAAGACGCATTTTTATTGTGGGTTCAACATTTCCAAATTCCGACAATTTAATGGAAATGCTTTTAATGCTCGATGCCGCTAAAAGAGCTTCAGCACGTCACGTCACCGCGGTTATTCCTTATTTTGGTTGGGCAAGACAAGACCGTAAAGACCAGCCTCGTGTTGCCATTGGCGCAAAATTAGTGGCAAATCTTTTGCAAACTGCAGGAGCAACAAGAATTATTACCATGGATTTGCATGCAGACCAAATACAGGGTTTCTTTGAAAAACCTGTAGACCATTTGTTTGCTTCAACCATATTTTTACCATACATCCATTCATTAAATTTAAAAGATTTAACCATTGCTTCCCCTGATATGGGCGGTTCTAAACGCGCTTATGCCTATTCTAAATTTTTAGAAAGCGATGTTGTTATTTGTTACAAACAACGCATAAAAGCAAATGAAATAGATTCCATGGAATTAATTGGTGAAGTAAAAGACCGCCATGTGATTATTGTGGATGATATGGTTGATACAGGCGGAACCCTCGCCAAAGCTGCAGACCTTATGATTGAAAAAGGCGCCCTAAGCGTAAGGGCAGTTTGTACGCATCCTATTCTATCAGGAAATGCCTATGAAAAAATTGAAAACTCCAAATTAACGGAATTAATTGTTTCAGATACAATTCCTTTAAAAAGAGAAAGTTCTAAAATAAAAGTTGTAACTTGCGCCCCTTTATTCGCGGATGTTATGCACAAAGTACAGGACAATACATCCATAAGCGGACAATTTTTAATGTAAATAATAATTAAATATAAATAAATGAAATCAATTACAATCAAAGGATCTAAAAGAGAAAGCGTAGGCAAAGTAGCTACTAAAGCCTTACGTAATGCTGAAAAGGTTCCTTGCGTATTATACGGAGGAGACAAAGCATTACACTTTTCAGCAGACGAAACTGCATTCAAAAACTTAGTGTACACTCCAAACGTTTATACTGCTAAGATTGAATTTGAAGGAAACAAATACAATGCAATTTTGCAAGACATTCAGTTTCACCCAGTATCTGACAAAATTTTACATGTAGATTTTTATCAGTTATTTGATGATAAAATGGTAACCTTGGCAATTCCTGTGCAGTTACTTGGTACAGCTCCGGGTATTATTAGAGGTGGTTCACTTCGTTTTGCCATGCGTAAATTAAACGTTAGGGCTTTACCTAAAGATTTGCCAGACTTTATTGGCGCCGATATCTCAAAATTAGACATTGGAGATAAATTATACGTTACAGAAGTAGCCAACAAAAAATACACTATTTTACATCCAGAAAATACTGTAATTGCACAAGTTAGAACTTCTCGTAATGTTGCAAAAGTTGCAACTCCGGAAGAAGCTGCTAAAACCAAAAAATAATCTTTTTATTAAGTATGAAAAAGCGTTGCATAGGCAGCGCTTTTTTCATTTAAATTAACCGCAATCTTTTTATTACATTTACATCATGCAATTGATTCATTTAATAAAATTATTGTTTGGTTCAAAAAAGGAAGCCTCAGCGCAACATCCTATGAAAAAATATTTAATTGTTGGCTTGGGAAATATTGGCGAAAAATACGCGGCTACCCGACATAATATTGGCTTCAAAATTTTAGATGAATTGGCATCAAAAGAAGCCGTTTCTTTTGAAAGCGAAAAACTCGGCGCCATCACCACCTTTAAATTTAAAGGAAGAACTTTTCTTTTGCTGAAACCTTCAACCTATATGAATTTAAGCGGTAAAGCCGTGAAATATTGGCTTACCAAAGAAAACATTTCCATTGAAAATTTATTGGTCATTTGTGACGATTTAAACCTGCCTTTTGGCACCATTCGGGTGAAAGCAAAAGGAAGCGACGGCGGGCACAATGGTTTAAAAGATATCACGGCAGTTTTACAAACCCAAGAATATGCGCGATTTAGATTTGGCGTTGGTTCCGAATTTTCAAAAGGCCGTCAGGTAGATTTTGTGCTGGGCGAATGGGACAAAAACGAATTAAAATCACTGCCTGAGCGCTTAGACAGGTCGGCAGAAATCATTAAATCGTTTGGCACCGCAGGTTTAAATAACACCATGAACACCTTTAACGGTATCTAATATCCCATCCTTAATCCTTCCCAAAGGGAAGGAAACTAACTACGTTCATGCACAATCAACAAAAAAGTCTTCCCTTTGGGAAGATTTAGATGGGCGCTTTTGGGAAGAATTTAGAGTGGATTTTGGTCTGAAGCGTACCATTCAGCATTTGAAGTTCCTGTTTCCTGTAATTTTAAAGAATGTAACTTCACGTTTTCAGGTAATCTGCTTTTAATTTTTTCTGCAAAATCTACCAACATCATTTCACTGGTTGGCTGATAATCGACCAAAATAACGTTATGGTCTCTTTTTTCCAATTCATTTGCCAATTCAATATGTGGTGTGTTTTTATTGAACACGGTGGCGTGGTCAAATTTGTTCACAATTTCTGAAGAAACAATTTTTTTTAAATCCCCAAAATCGATCACCATTCCATATTTCACATTGTTTGAATCACTTATTGGCGCGCCAATGACCGTTACTGAAAGTTTGTAACTGTGCCCGTGAATATTTTTGCATTTTCCGTCATAACCATACAATGCATGCGCTGTTTCAAAATTAAATTGCTTTGTGATTCTAATTTTACTCATTTTCATTATCAATATTTAAATTTAATCTTCCAAATCTTTTCTGTTTTTGGCTTTGTAATAAATAAAATAAGCCAAAGCCGCCAGCAGTACAAAAGGCAAATAAGTGCCAATGATAACGCCGGTTTCATAACTTTTATCTGGAGCATTTTTAATTTTTTCTTCAACATTTATTTGCTGAAAAAATAAGATGAAATTTAACAACATTTTGTTACTTTTTAAATTTTAGCAAAGCGCTTTTTGTGGTTTCAGACAGCACCAGTTTACCACTAATTTTCGCTCTTTCTTCTAATAAAGTATCCCAATTTTCAGTGCCTTCCCACAATACTTTTTTCATTTCCTTTAAGGCTTCCGGATTGTATTGAGACAGCTTCAAAGCTAAATTATCGACTTCCTTGTCCATTTCATGAACAGATTCAAAAACTTTCGCAAACAATCCTTTTTCTTTTGCCCAATAAGCATTTTGCCAATTGCTGGCGTCTAAGGTTAATTCGCTTAATGCCGCCAATCCCATTTTACGCGCAACCGCCGGAGCAATAACAAACGGACCAATGCCAATGGTGAATTCCGATAATTTTATGGAAGCTTGTTCTGTGGCAAAACAATAATCACAGGCCGCAGCCAAACCAACGCCGCCGCCAACAGCTTTTCCCTGAACGCGCCCAATAATTAATTTTGAACATTTTCGCATCGCATTAATTACGTTGGCAAAGCCCAAAAAGAACTTATTTCCTTCTTCAGTAGTTGAAATGGAACTTAATTCATCAAACGAAGCGCCAGCACAAAAAGTGTTTTCTTTCTCGCTTTTTAAAATGATCACATTCACCTCATTATTGCTGCTTAATTCATTAAAAGCCGCTGTTAACCGAGATAATAACTCGCCGGGAAGCGAATTGCCAGCCGGATGAAAAAACTCGATGACAGCAATTTTGTTTTGAATATGCGTATATAAACTTCCGTTTTCCATAATGCTCAAAGTTACGGGTTTTTATATAAATATTTTCGCCTAAATTTAAACACTAAAATTCCGGCCCTCATTAACATCCACACCGTAAAAGCCAGCCAAATGGCATACAATTTTAAATTAAAATAATCTCCAATTAAAAGAACGGGAATAAATCCTAAAAAAGTGGCAAACAACAATAAATTTCTAAGCGTTGCTGCTTCTCCCAATCCTTTAAATATACCGTCGAAAACAAAAGCAATCGCATTAATTGGCTGCATAATAAGCACCATCCAAAAAATACTGTAAAAAGACTGTAATACAAGTGGATCTTTTGAAAAAAGTCGGCCTATCGGGAAATAAAAAACGGCGCAAAACAGTGCAAGAATCATAGAAACTACTATAGAATACCGACTTAATTTAACGCTGAGTCTCCACAATTTTTTATAATTTTTTTCACCCAATAATTTTCCCGAAACAATATCGCCAACACTCGAATATCCATCAATAAAAAAGGCGAAAAACAACCAAATTTGAAAGGCGATGGTTTGTGCCGCAATATAATTATTTCCATATTTTGTGGCATACGCATTGGCCAAATACAAGGCAACATTTAACGCCAATGCCCTTCCCATTAAATTTAAACTTAAGCCCAGCAAATTTTTAATTTCCTTATTGAAAGTAAACGACAATTTTAAGTTAAACGGTGTTTTTTTCAACAATAAAATCAAGGATAGAATGGCCATAACGGCTTGCGCTATCACACTTGCCCAAGCGGCGCCTTTTACATTCATGGGCGCTATAAATCCTTCAATTCCAAATACCAAAACAAAATCCAATCCAATGTTTAAAACTGCGCCAATGATACTGATCACCATAGGCCAATACGTGTTTTGCAAACCCCTGAACACACCAAAAACCGAAAATACAAAAAGGGTTAACGGAAAACCAATGGCGCGGATTTTATAATAATCGATTGAATATTGTAAAATAAGTCCGCTGGCATTGTAAAGCCGAAAAATTTCATCGACAAAAAACAGGGTAATAAAACAAATGATGCCGCTTAAAATTAAATTAATCCCAATAATTTGGGCGGGCAATGATGCTATTTCATCCAATTTTTTAGCGCCCAAATATTTTGAAATGGTGGCCGAAATGGCCGAACGCGTTTGGGCTAAAATCCAAATCATCGCCGAAATAAAGGAACCTGCAATTCCCACCGCCGCAAGCGCTTCGGTTGGGTTTACCGTTAGATTTCCCACAATCGCGGTATCGGTAATTGAAAGTATTGGCTCTGCAATACCAGCAATAATGGCAGGAATTGCCAATTTATTTATTCCTTTAAACGTGATGTTCGACCTTTTATACATGAATTACTTTCTCATAACAGTAAAACGGAAACTCACTTTGGTTTGGGAAATAAATGCTTTCCAATTTTATATAATTGCGCTTTTCGTAAAATTGCTGATTTCTTTTATTTTGGCTGAAAGTGTCTAGCCTAATAGAATTATAACCGTTTTCCAAAGCAAATCTCTCGGCAAAATCCATGAGCTTTTGTGCAAATCCCTTTCCCTGAAAATTTGGATGAACCGCCAAACGATGAATATAGAGATTTTTATCATTTTTTGTCAGCCATTTTACCTGATGATATTCAGCATCCTCCATTTCGGTAATGACAATTAAACCAACAATGGTATTTTCTTCCTGCAATTTCCAGATTTGTTGCAACGCAATGTCATCCAGCAAAACTTCTTTTGAAGGATATTTCTCATTCCATTGAAAAATACCTTGTTCAATTAAGTTTTTGGCACAACTTTTTACAACAGAAAGCAATTGTTCTAAATCTTTTTCTGAGGCTTTTTTAATCATCATATTCATTATAAATCTTCCCTAAAACGCTTATTTATTAAGAACAAAATCGATGCTTTTCTTCACCACTTTCTCAAGGTGAAAGGGCATCGTCAAACTTTCCCAAGGTTGTGTGCATCCCAATGGATGGTTCATTTCTTCGATAAAAACAAGCTTGCTTTTTGGGTTCCACAAATGTAAGTTTTTGGCTTCCTCCGGCAAAACAACTTCATCATTTTCGCCTTGAATAATTAAGTGCGGAATATTTAAATTTTCAATCGCGTTTTTTATGGTCAATCGCGCTTCATTGTCTTTAAAATTTTGATAAAACTCATACAAATGAGGCATTTTTTGATTGGTTCTCGTGTTCAAAATATGGGAAATTCCTAGCTTTTTCCAACCTTGCAACAATTCGCCTTGAGGAAAACGAGCACCAAAATCGGAAACGCCAGCCCAAGTAATCAATTTGGTGATTTTATTGTTTTCTGAAGCCTTGATTGAAACAATTCCGCCGCCGCGTGAATGTCCGATTAAAGTAATATTTTCGGTGTCGATTTCATTTTTAAAATCGGGATTCGTAGTTACCCAATCAATCATATTTTCTAAATCGTCGAGTTCTTTTATAAAATTATTGTTGCCAAAAGCTTCTAAATCAGGAAAATCTATAGGGTTTTCTAGAGTCCCACCATTATGTGAAAAATTAAATTTCACAAAAAATAGGTTGTTGCTCGCAAATGTTTCTGCCGCCAAATTCCATGCTCCCCAATCTTTATATCCTTTATACCCGTGACAAAATATAACGATTGGTTTTTTGATATTATCTTTCAAATAAAAAACATCTGTTAAAATAGGTTTGTTGTGAACACTGCTTTTTACAATTAAATTATGGTTTTTTTGCATTGGTAAATTTTTAAAATGGTAAATTTTGATTTTGAATAAAAGGGATTTCTGGATTTAATATTTCAACGATAATTCTTTTTAATTCAATTAAAAATGCATCCATATTTTCCTGGGAAATAAGATTCTCGTTAGCGCCTCGTTTTTCTGAAAAATTCATTTTCAAAAATCCACTGTTCAAATTTTTAAATGAAATGATTCCGGCTTCAACAGGATTTGAAAAATTATCGCTATTTTCTTTAGAAAATAAAAAACTGTAAAGCATCACCTGCAACGCTTTTGTATATTTATAATCAGTCCCCAAAACACTGAAATCGGTTATTTTCAAATCTTTGGCTTCCACTTTTCCCGTTTTGTAATCTATAATTCGCGTCACGCCATCCAATTCATCGATCCTGTCCACGATTCCTTTTAATTTAATGGGGAATTTGATGCCATCTATGTTTATTTCGGTAGACAATCCCTTTTCTAAAGCGATAATTTTAAGCTGTTTGTTTTGATTTAGAATTTGCAATTCCTGATTCAAAAATCGCTTGATATGATTTTTGCACACTTCAAAAATGAGCTTGTTTTTACCAGTTTCTATATTCCCTTTTTCATAGTATTTCTCAAAATATTTCACAAGCAAAGCGTGCTTATTTTTTTGCATTTCAGCGATATTTTCCTTGCTTAAATATTTATCTATAAAGGGTTTGTACAAATCTTCAAGCACTTCATGAATTACAGAACCCATCGTATTGGCGGCAATGGTTTCCTCCACTTCATCTTCTTCATAAATCTCCAATACGCGTCGTTCATAAAATTTTACAGGATCGTAAATATAGGTTGCCAAAGCCGATGGCGAAATGCCCTTTGTAAAAACAGCCTGCAGTTTTTGCATCATTTCGGGTGTTTTTTCAATTTGCAGTATCGGAAAAATTGTATGCTGCACTTTAGGACTGATAATGGTTTTTGAAATATTTGGATGGTTGATTTCAATCTGGGTTAAAAAACGGCTTTTTTCACCGGAACCGTAACCATCAGATTCTGTATTATAAATTAAATAAATGGCTGTCGCCCGTTGCAGCAACCGCTGAAAATGATATGAAAAAATAGCATCCTTTTCCTGATAAGTTGGCAATCCAAAATATTTTTTTACATCATAAGGAATAAATGAAAAATCGTTTTTCCCTCCGGGCAAAATCCCTTCATTTACTGAGGTAATTATGACCGTTTCAAAATCCAAAGCCCTGGTTTCAAGCATTCCCATCAATTGCAAACCTTGCAATGGTTCTCCTTGAAACGACAGCTTTTCAGTTCTTAAAATTTGGGTATAAAACAAGTTTAGCGATTTTAAATCGGTGATATGATTGTAGGTTGCATTCAGTGTTTCCAACTGCTGAAAAACTGTAAAAAAGCGATATAAATATTCTTTTTCAACACCTTCTGTGTGGTTTTTAAGGGCATTTATTAAATTAATGCATTGTTTTATGACTTCATTGATGGAGGTTGAAAAATAAAATAATGAAAATACGGTTGAAATTTGTGCCACTTCGGCTGGTGAAATATGTTTTTTTAGCAAATCCGCAGATAAAAAAATGCTGTTTTTACTTTTAATTTCAGCAATTAACTTTTGAAGAATTCCGCCATTAAGTTTATTTAAAAAAGGATTATTTAAAACGCTTAAAACATCTTTGTAATAAAACAGCTGTTCTGCCTCCTTATTAAATTTATGCTGATTTAAATGAAGTTTAAAAAGCGCGTCAAACAAACTCGCTAAAGGAATATCCTTTAACGGATATCCCATAGTGATGTTAATGTTTTTCACATTGTTTGGCAGTGAATTTAGCGTTAAGGTAAGTAAATTTTCATCGGCCAAAACCAAAGCGGTTTTACTGAAATTCTCAATTTTAGCCAACAGTTCTCCGGCGAATTTAATTTGTGTGATGTTTTTTGGAGCGCCAATTAAATTGATGTTTTTATGAGATTTATCCTCGCCGTTTTCCCATAAAAACGGATTTTTTTGATAATATGCCCATTCCTTTTTATATTTTCTCAGAAAAACGCCTGCTTCATTTGATTTGTCAAAAAACGATTCATTTGCGTCCCAATAAACTGTCGCTAAGTTATTGTTTAAAAATTCCTGAAAGATGGTCTCTTCGGCTTTGTTTAGCGCATTAAATCCAACAAAAATGAAGTGATTATTTCTGTTGTTATTGATGTAAAACGCTAAATTATTTGTGGCCTCTTTGTAAATTAAACCTTGATAACCAAATTTATTGTTTTTCAATTTTTCATAAAGTGCCTCGTACAAAACTGCCAAATATTCAAAAAACTGAAGGTAATTAATCGCCAATTGGCTCGGCTTTTTGTCTTGAAACCATTCGTCTAGTTTTTTTACATCCCTCAAATTTGAAAAAAATTGGTTTGCATTCACCAAATAGCTGTCTATTTCATTGAAATCGTGCAAAGCAATGGTGGCCCATTGGGAAAAAGCATCAAACGATTCCCTGTTTTCTTTGGGGATATTTTGCTGGTAAATGCTGTAAAATTCAAATAGCAGTTGGGTGGCATCAATGAGGTTGATATCCGCCAGTTCCTGTATGTAATTTTCAATGCTGGTTATTTTTGGCAAAAAAGAGGCTCCCTGCGTTTTTTCTAAAATTTCCTCTTTTAAAAACACGCAAGCCCGCTGACTTGGGAGCACAAATATTAAATTATTGAAACTTTGGTGTTTACTTTGAACATCTTCAATAACACTTGAGATAAATGATTTCATTTGATTTTTTTATTCCCTATAAAAATATAAAAGCCATTTCAATTGAAATGGCTTTTACTTAACTATTTTAATAATATTAATTTTCAACCTCTGGCTTTTCGGATTTGCCGTAAGAGTTAAAAACTATGACCAATATTTTCAAAAAAAAATCGCCTAAAAAATTAATTTTAGACGATTTTTATTTTATAACTTATAAAGTTTTTTCAATTACTTTTTTAAAGTCACCTCAGTACGTCTGTTATTTTGACGGCCTGCAGCTGTTTTATTAGTGTCTATTGGTGTGCCTTCTCCGAAACCAACAGATGTAAATCTATCAGCATTGATACCGTTTGAAATCAAATAATCTCTAACAGCGGCTGCTCTTCTTTCAGATAACAATTGGTTTGATTTGTCAGAACCTACACTATCAGTATGACCTGCAATTACAAAATCAGCTTCTGGATAATCTTTAAAAATTGCAGTCATTGATT
>JAAFHC010000069.1 GCA_010906935.1 Gelidibacter sp. | reverse complement strand
TATGGCCATTTGAAACTATGATTGTACCAAAGGTGCATCAAAAAGATATTCTTGAAATGAGTGAACAAGAAACGATTCTTTTTGCTGAAGCTATTTCAGTTATCACAAAAGCATATGACAAGTTATTCAATACATCATTTCCTTATTCAAGTGGAATTCATCAAGCACCAACCAATGGAGAAGACAATAATCACTGGCATTGGCACATGAGTTTTTATCCACCTTTACTAAGAAGTGCAACTGTGAAAAAATTTATGGTAGGCTATGAAATGTTTGGTTCACCACAACGCGATATTACTGCTGAAATAGCAACACAAAAATTGAGAGAATTAATTTAATAACCAATTAACAATGAATTCTGATCGATTAACAAATAAAAATATCCTTGTAACGGGAGCAACATCGGGCATTGGTAAATGCCTCACTTTGAAATTAATTGAAAGTGGTGCTCATGTAGCATTCTGTGGTAGATCTGATCTTAAAATGACGCAACTTCTATCAGAAATTAAAGGGAGTGAAAGTAATTACTTCTATAAAGCATTCGATATAACGAATGAGAATGACATTATCACATTTGTAAAAGAAGGGACCATTAATTTAGGAACATTCGATGTTCTTGTTAATTGTGCAGGTGCCAATACTGCCAGAGCTTTAGTTTCAAATATTAAAACAACTGATTTGGAATATATGCTGAGAATAAATACAATCGCGCCCTTTGTTTTCATGCGAGAAGTTTCTAAAAGTATGGAAATTGTAAAAGCTGGTACGATTATAAATGTATTGTCAACTGTTTGCAATTTTTCAAATGAAGGTATAGGAGCCTATACAGCTTCAAAATCTAGTTTCGATGCATTGGTTAAAGTTTTTAGAAAAGAAGTAAGACAGCATCATATAAAAGTTTGTTCTATCTATCCTGGAGGTACTAACACCGCTTTTCGAGAAAAAAACAACCCTGATTATTTGACTGAACAAAGTGTAGTTGATGCCATTTTAACCATGATAACAACAGATTTGAATTCAACTATTGATGAACTAGTAATTAGACCAATGATAGAAAAAAATTATATGTAAAGTTCAGGAATACTTTAATGGCCTAATGCAAATAAATTTATGGGTTTGTATGAAATGTTTGGTTGGTCACAGAGAGATATTACTGCTGAAATAGCGACACAAAAAAACAATATAAAATTAATTGCTTCTGAAGCGATAGCAAGTGAGATAATAAAAACAACAACTAAATATTAATAATAAATTATGACTGCACATTTCGGATTTTGGGATTATTTCGTTTTTATAGCTTATGCTGTATTAATTTTGGGGGTAGGTTTATGGGTTTCCAGAGACAAAAAAGGACATCAAAAAACTGCTGAAGATTATTTTTTGGCAAGTAAATCTTTGCCTTGGTGGGCTATTGGAGCCTCATTAATAGCAGCAAACATTTCGGCAGAACAGTTTATTGGCATGTCAGGTTCTGGTTTTGCCTTGGGATTGGCAATTGCCTCTTATGAATGGATGGCAGCTATTACCTTAATCATTGTGGGAAAATTCTTTTTGCCCATTTTTATTGAAAAAGGATTGTATACCATTCCCGAATTTGTTGAAAAACGATTTTCTACCAATTTAAAGACCATTTTGGCGGTATTTTGGATTGCACTTTATGTGTTTGTAAATTTAACTTCGGTATTGTATTTAGGATCTTTGGCATTAGAAACCATCATGGGAATTCCTATGGTTTACGGCGTTATCGGATTGGCGTTGTTTGCGGCTGCGTATTCTTTATATGGCGGACTTTCAGCAGTGGCCTGGACCGATGTTATTCAGGTGGTATTTTTAGTTTTAGGCGGATTGGTTACAACCTATCTGGCTTTAAATATGGTTTCTGGAGGAGAAGGGGTTTGGGCAGGTTTAAAGACTGTTTATGAAGCGGCTCCCGAAAGATTTGTCATGATTTTTGATGAAACAAGTCCTTATTACGATCGTTTGCCTGGAATTGGTGTATTGATTGGTGGTATGTGGGTAGCGAATTTATACTATTGGGGATTCAACCAATATATCATTCAAAGAACTTTGGCTGCTAAATCATTAAAAGAAGCTCAAAAAGGGATTTTATTGGCAGCCGGGTTAAAATTAATAATTCCGTTAATTGTTGTAATTCCTGGTATTGCAGCTTATGTAATGGTAAATGATCCTGAGATTATGGCGCGTTTGGGTATGGCCGGACTCAAAAATTTACCAACTTTAGAACAGGCAGATAAAGCGTATCCTTGGTTACTACAATTTTTACCTACCGGATTAAAAGGTGTTGCTTTTGCAGCTTTGGCAGCAGCTATTGTTTCCTCTTTAGCTTCTATGCTAAATTCAACGTCAACCATTTTCACCATGGATATCTACAAGCAGTACATCAACAAAACTGCAAGTGATAAAAGCACTGTGAATATGGGAAGAATTTCTGCAGGTGTTGCTTTGGCAATTGCTTGTGTGATGGCTCCTTTATTGGGTGGTATTGACCAGGCTTTTCAATTTATTCAAGAATATACAGGCGTTGTGAGTCCGGGAATTCTAGCCATATTTATTTTGGGATTGTTCTGGAAAAAAACGACGAACAAAGGCGCAATTGTTGGGGCTTTGGTTTCCATTCCAATCGCCATGTATTTTAAAGTGGCTCCAAAAGGATGGTCTACAAGTTCTTTATTTGTGAATGTACCTTTCTTGGATCAAATGGCATATACCGCGATACTTACTATGATTGTTATTGCGATTGTGAGTTGGTTTCAACACAACGGAAAAGATGATGAGAAAGGAATTATACTTTCGAAACAATTGTTTAAAACAGGTCCTATATTTAATATTGGTGCCTTTGCCGTGATGATTGTTTTAGTGGCATTGTACGCTGCATTCTGGAAAAATAAATTATGAAAATATTAGTCACAGGAGGCTTAGGCTTTATCGGTTCACATGTGGTTGTAGAACTTCAGAATGAAGGCTTTGAAGTGGTTATCATAGATAATCTTTCAAATTCAACAATAGCTGTTTTAGATGGCATAACATCCATCACGGGTATTGAACCTATTTTTGAAAAGATTGATTTAAGAGATAAATCATTGGTCGTCGATTTTTTTAAAAGACATCGTGATATTAACGGCGTGATTCACTTTGCAGCTTCAAAAGCTGTTGGAGAAAGTGTGGAAAAACCTTTGTTGTATTATGAAAACAATCTTAACACCTTGATTTATTTGCTGCAGGAACTCCAAAAGAAAGAATCTGCAAATTTCATTTTTAGTTCTTCCTGTACAGTATATGGCCAGGCAGATTCGCTTCCAATAACAGAATCAGCACCCATAAAAAATGCCGCATCGCCTTATGGCAATACCAAACAAATAGGTGAAGAAATCATTATAGATACTTGTAAAGTGGTACCTCACTTAAATGCCATAGCATTGAGATATTTTAATCCAATCGGAGCTCATGAATCTATAAAAATTGGAGAGCTGCCACTAGGTACACCTCAAAATTTAGTGCCATTTATTACACAGACCGTCATTGGTAAAAGAGCGCAGTTGTCTATTTTTGGAGATGATTATCCGACTGAGGATGGCACCTGTGTTCGAGATTATATCCATGTAGTAGATTTAGCTAAGGCACATGTGATGGCTCTTAGACGATTGATAAATGGTTCTAATAAAGACAATTTTGAAGTATTTAATATTGGGACAGGTAAAGGGAGTTCTGTACTTGAAGTCATCCATACTTTTGAAGAAGTTTCAGGTAAAAAACTAAATTACAAGATAGTGGGGCGACGAGAAGGCGATGTGATTTCAGCTTATGCCGATACCCATAAAGCAAATACTATTTTGAAATGGAAAGCCAAATTGAATTTAAAAGACGCATTGTTATCTGCCTGGAAGTGGGAGAATAAATAAACATTACTTGCTAAACATTCTGTTTTGTTGAGGTTATTCTTATGGAAACGGAAGTATGACTGGAATTATTTTATGAACAGATTGCTTCACGATGTTCGCAACAAAGGCAAAAAATAAGTGCCCTTCGACAAAAGCACAGGACAGGCTTTTTTTAAAGCTCTTATTGCGGGGAATTGGAAGCTGTATTTGGTGAAGGTTTACCGAAACTGAATACTGCTGGAGATGTGGGTAATTTTATGAATGCAATGAAGTACTAAAGTTGAATTTTGCAAAATCCGATTTGAGCAAAAATTATATACTGCACAGTATTATTATTTTATTCAGTTTCTATATTTTTCTTACTAATTTGAAGCTGTTTTCTTCAACATCGTTGGTGTTTTTTAAATTTCAAAAGTCTTCTTCAGTTGTTACACCTGCAATTAACTGTTCAGAAGTCTTGTATAATCAGCTTTTTGACTAGAAGAAAATTCATCCCAATTCACTTTTAAATTTCTTGCAAGACTTTTTAAATCTGAATCCTTTCCTTCAGTTGATTCATAAATCGTATTATATACCGTATAATCATCATGCTCCACTCCAAAAATAAATCCATCATCGATACGTTGAATAATTTTTTTAGATTCGGAATCAAAGGCTACGTGGTTACCGCTACCATCAATACTATTTAGTGAAAAACGAATTATCAATTCTTTATAGGAAGCATTAGCGCTTTTTAAAATTCTTTCATTATATCTATCCAATAAATGTTGTGTGATTATAATTGGTCTATTATCAAGATCAATCCACATATACTGAACATATGGGGCGTCAATTGGTGATATGTTATATATTATTATAAAACCGATTTTTTCAGGTTTCAAAATATATAAACTAATACCTTTGTAAGATTTATCAGCAACAGTATATATTTTATCTTTATTTTTTTTATTTCCCAATAATCTAGATTTCTTTTTTTCATTAAACCTTTTTGTTAATTCCTTAACTAACTTATTGAGAATGTTTTTTTCGAAAATTTCATCTTTTATTTTGAGCATCAAATTACAGCAATCGATGCGATTCATTGATTTAGTAATTACATATCTATTCATATTATTTTCAAATAGTTCGAAAAACAGAAATACCTAAAAAGGAATTTTTGAGTTGTGGTTTATAATTTTTCAAATGAACCTCAACGGTTTTGTATTATGATTTGTGCGACGTAAAAATCGGAGATTTTTCCGCCGTAGCAATATTTTTATTGAATGTTTGTCGGTTTGTACTAGTTCAAATTTAAGCATAAATTTTATGAGGTGTTGGCAACTGGCTTTACTCTATATATCTAAATTTAGTTTCTAAATCTGTTTGTTCAAATAACTTTTCAAAATTCACACACCAATTTGAAAATTCATTTTTCTTTTCTGGTAATCTTTTATTAATAAATTCTCTGTATAAATCAAGTAGAATATTAACTACATTATAAAATACAGCTTTTGAGTCCTTAAAATCTCTAATTTGTAATATATCAGCTTTATTATCTCCTGCTGCGACAAAACCCTTCATTACATTCGATATATGGACATTTTCGGAGTAATTTCTGTATTGAAACTCATAAATAATAGTATATTCAAGATATCTACAAAGTTCCTCGAAATTTTCAGGTCCGTTAAATAGTGAATACCAATTCGGATTATTATTCCTTTTTTTATTTTTATTACAAGTTCTATGATATTCAATATTTATATCTCGATAAATGGGTTCTTTTAATAATTCTTGTTTTGCTTTAATAACTGTTTTTATCTTTGTTGGATTGCAATGATTGTTTAATTCAAAATCTGGTTCCTGTTTTTTAATTTTTGAAACGAAGTTTTTTGAGATTCTTTCTGCCTCAATGAACTGCTTATAAAATCGGATATCTTTATTTGCTCGACACACGAGGAAAGAATGAGCTCTTTCATCTTCATTTTTTTCTATCATATAGCGAGCATAAATTGTATTTTCCATCAATGAACGTATAAGAATTTTTGATGGATCTATTGATGATTTTCTGATTAAAATAGAAATAGAATCTCCTAACTCAATACTGTTTCTTAAAAAAACAGAAGGCACGTTTTTATCTTTTCCACCTCTTTTAACTTTTACATCCCAACTCAAAATTTGAGTACCGAAGTTTACTATTTCATCGACTGTATCAGACAATTTATCTAGAATTAAACTCAAATCTTTGTTTGGTTCTTTAGATAATAATTCTTCTATCGGTTTTGTTTTCATCTGCTTGTTGCCAACTTGCTTTATCCCAATAAAATTGCACATTATCATTAATATTTTTCTGATAAAACAATATTGTATTTTATTTATTTGAAATAAAAGCAATTTTTATAGATGACTAAATTAAGCAAAATAAGTTTATCGGGACAGCAATTTAATGTTTAAACTTTAACAGTTATTATTTCATCTATTCTGGTAGTAAATGATTTAGATAATTTTTCTTGTTTCATTTTCCATTGTCTTTCTAAAGATTGATTGGCAAACTTGATTTTATTCTTTCCGTAATTTTTGTTGAGTTTATCTACAACGGACATTAAAGGTTGGTGTTTGGGATTTGAAGTATTAAAAAAAGACAATTGTGTTTCGTTATTGGGTGTTAAGCCCATTACGATCACTCCGGCTTTTTTGTAATTATATCCTTCCTTAAAAATGGCTTTTAAGCCTATTTGGGCTATATAAACAGGCAATTTGGAACCTAATTTACTACTGGAAAAATGGTAATACATACAGAATAATTTTGCGACTTTACTTTTGGTAAAACTATTTCAATAAATTTTCTAAATTTGCAAACTTAGATTTAATAGAAAAATGAAAGTGAAAATGAAAAAATTTATTCCACACAAATTTTGGATTGATGGTGTTCTATATAGAGATCTTGAAACCTATCGAGATTTATCGACATGGATAATTAAAGAATCAATGAAATCTAATGGTCTCACATTTAGAAAGAATAACAAAAAAGAATATATAAAAATATGGTCAAAATATTTTGAGTCAGTTGGAGAAGAGCCAACTAATTCATATATGACTATTGCGGAAACTATCTTCTCAGAGTGTGAAATTTGCCATAAGACCCCAAATCACAAAATAAGTTCAAGATACTCAAATACTGTTATATTCAGAATCATGAAACAATTAGAGCAATTCTAGGTTCTACATGATTGTCTAATTAAAACAAATCTACAAAGACACCATCCAATATAGGTAAGTCACAATAATTCTTAAACGGAAGTTTCAGCTAAAAAACCTAACAGGCAATTTAGCTCCTGACAAGCTTTTGCAGGAAATGATGGTGTTTGGATATATCGGATCAAATTGTGCCAGTGATATCGGTTTGTTAGTGCCAGTGATATCGGTTTGAATTGTGCCACTTATGTGGTTATTTAAAAACATAACGTTTCGATTTGTGCCATTGATATCGGTTTGAATAGTGCCACTTTTGAAAGATTAAGTATAAACTACCTTGTCGCTAAAAATAAGCGATATGGCTAACACACTTGATCCGATATATCCAGTTTGACTCATACGTTTTGGTTTTCCTGCCATATCTTATCTATTTGATGTATCTTAAAAATCAAGTATTAAAAAGATTAAAAGGGGGGCAGCATGCTCCGGAATAATCAAAACAGATTACAATGGGCAAACTTACCTTTAACACTCTTTTATATTTTAGGGGGTCAGCATCCGCCGGAATGGCAGATAAAATTGCTTTAAAAAACACCTATAATTTTAGTGTTTCAAAGGGGGTCAGCTTACTCCGGAATATCCACCCTTCGACACCACTCAGGACAAGCTTTCGGTGGTTCTTACTGCGGGGAATTGGAAGCTTTATGTAATGGAAGTGTTGACGTAATGAAATAATGCTGGAGATGTAGGAATGAACGAGTTTATGAAATCGAGTAGGCAAAGGGAATTTCACCCTAAGCCTCTCACAGAACCGTGCTTGAAAGTCTCCCCTCACACGGCTCTTCTAACCATAGTTACAAAGATAAGCTCATCCTTTTACAAGTTGGCAAATTGTAACTACAATTAGCTCATCCCTTCGCTCCAGTTCCATTACAGTCCCGATAGCTATCGGGATCATCACTACTACGAATGAGTCTGCCCCTATATAACACATTGGTATTCTGCCTCTAAGTTGTTCTTATTGTACATTTCCCTTTGCATTGTTATACAGGTTCCCAAGTTCCGTAACTAAGCCCGGATAAAGTTCTTGCCATCTGAATGACGCCAGCCTTGCAGAAAATAAATAGGTCATCTCTACAATCGGTATTATAAATAACACCGCTTTTCACTCCGTATCATACTACGTAGCTTTTGACTGGAGGTACGCACTTCTCGACACCTCATCAATGATTCACTTTCGTTCAACTCCTTTATTCACACCTGCCGATCTCATGGATCGGATTCTCCCAAACGCTCAATACCATCGCTCTTTACAACAGCACCTTTGGGTGGTTTAGAGCCATCGCCTATACAACGACTCTGATGGACCTACCATCATCTTAATTACAGCATGCAGCCGGTTTATTGCCGTGGCTGCTTCTTGGCACACTATGATTGGTGCGACGTAAAAATCGGAGATTTTTCGGACGTAGCAAATCGTTTGTTGAATGTTTGTTAGTTTGTATTAGTTCAAATTTAAGCATAAATTTTATAAAGGGTTAACTATAGTTTTTATTAATTTAAGTTACACGTTTCTTTATATAAATCAATTAAGTGATGAACGGACATATCAATTAATGGCTCATACATAAACGCGTTAATATGAATGTTCTCAGGTGTCATCAGATTTACCTTGTCTAATATTTCAATTGCTTCGCTTTCAGGAAATGCTTCTCTATATTCTCTATACAATACTTGTGTTTGATTCTTAGTAATAGTATTCAAATCTATGTCGGGTAACTTTGTTATTAAATATTCTTCAGCTTTTAATCTAATGGCAATAGCAAGAGGGATTTTATTTTCAACTATTATTTCATCAATATTAGTCTCAATACAAATATCATCAGCTGTATTTAAAATTAATTGAATTATATTCTCAGTGCCAAATGAAATTGTTTTATCATTAAGTTTTACTAAACGATTTTTATAAATATCGAATATATTGGTTGCCGTTAAACTTTCGGATGCTTCTTTTCTATGTAAGCAACTAGTGAGTGTTAAATAATCTTGATTTGTCTTGGATTCACTATATTCAATTAAGTTTCTAACAAAAGAAATTAGGCTTATGAATACTTTTGGTTTGGAGTAATTTTTAATAAAATAAGCGAAGATGTCATTAATATATTCACCTTTGTGAAGCTTTATTTCTTTGTTTTCAGACTTAGTTGTCATATATACAACATCCCTATCTAAATTAAGTCTTGAAGTAATTGTCCTGTAAAAGTCAAAATTGTGAGTTAAGATAATTGTCCTAAAATCATCTAATCGATGAGTTTCTTTTATGTATTCAATTATTGCAAATTTGTTTTTATAGTCGAAAGAATCAGCTACATCATCAAATATTAGTAAGTTTTTTTCTGGGCTTGACTTGCGAGATTCTATTTCAAATAAAAACTGAAGTATAAAATACGCTCTTTGTTCTCCTTTACTGAGAATACTTAATAAATTGTCGCGTTTTTGTCTTATAGGATTATCATTCCTATCAGAATAATCAAATTCTAAATTTGCTGTATCTTGTTTGAGAATTATGTCTTCTTGATTTGTTATTATTACTTTGAATGGAACATAAAATCTAGAATTGAAAGTTTTAATAATTTTTGCCCATAATGCAAATTCCTTTTTTGATTCAGTAATTATTTTTTCTAATTCTTTTTTCTGTTTTTTATAGTGTTCTGTTAATTCGGCAGCATCTTGTTTGATTTCCGAAAAATAGTTTATCCATACTTCTTGCTTGAATTTTTCATAGTCTTTTAATTTAACAAGTATTAAGTTGTCTTTTTCAATTACATTTTTAAAAGCCCTAAGTTCAATATTTGCTCCAATAGCTTTATCAACTTTTTCAAAGGCTTGTTTCAATTTTTCGTCATTAAGTATGTTTTGAATTTCTTCTTGAACAATTTTTTTCAATTCTTCTGAATTGTCAACTTCTGTACCATCTTCTAGTACAAACTTGTGACCAGCTTCAAAAAATGAATTATCTTCAATTGATTTTATTATTTCATTTGCTTGATAAGTTCCAAATGTATTGTCGATTGACTCTTTAAAAAATTTAGATTTTGAAATGATGCTTTTATAGCTTTTCACATATTGGTCAAGTATATTCTGATTCTTTTCTAGAAATTTTTTAACGTTTCCTTTTTTATCAAAAACATCATTATATCTAAATTGAAATTTGTCAAATTTGTCTTTTAAATTATCTATTTGATTTAGTAATGTTTCAAAGAAAGATGAATTTGCGTTCTCGGAAAATGTATTGATAAATTCAGTTTCGCAATCTGTACTTTGCGAAATGATTTTTAACTTTTTAATGAATTCTGCCTTTATCTTATTTAATTCTAGGTAGATTTCATCGTATTTGTTTTTTAATTCTTTACTAGCTAAAAATGTACTGATTTTACTTGATGCATCAAAACTGTTGTCTTCTGCATTAACGACTAAAATATTGTTTGGATTAATTTCAACATCGTCAACGATAACTTCAAATTTTGGAATTCTAGATTTATATATTCTGTCACACGGTTGGTTTTTAGAATCGTTTTTTGAAATTAAATCAAATGTCTTTGCGAATGAAGTTTTCATCGTTCCGTTGGGAGCGTAGATTAGAAATGTTTTGCTTTTTTCAAAATCAAATTCGTGATTCAATTTTCCTATGCCGAAGCAATTCTCAAAGTTAATTTTTAGTTTGTCTATATGTTTAATTGTTGAATCTATAGAGTATTAAAGCTAACTTGTAATATCATTTTAATTATTTATGATAATAGATTAAAGTCAAAAAAGTTATTAATGTTTAAAATCTAATATGATTTATTTGTTGATATTTAATCTTTTGAGTAGTCTTTGATTTCGTTTAGGATTTTTTGGACGTTTGTCTCGGTTTTGAATAATTTGTCTTTGCAAATTTTCAGGAGTTCTGAAGCTCTTTTAATTTTGATGTCTAGATCGTCAATTGAGATTTTTGAATCTTCCATATCGCTTACTATTGTTTGCAATTCTTCGAATGCTTCTGTGTATTTCATTTCATTTTCCATATCTAACTTATTTTTTTAATTTCACTTATGATTTGGCCATCTTGTAATTGGGTGTATATTTCATCTCCGTTTTTTACTTGGTTGATGGATTTTATTGATTTTCCATTTATTCTTGTGATACTAAATCCTCTTTCCAAGATGTTAGTGGGGGATAGGATTTTAATTTTTGCTTCTGTGTTTTTTATAGCTTGTAGTTCACTTTCTATTCTATTTTGACTGTAGATGACTAAGTATTTTTTAGCATCCTTTAAGGCTATATTTTCATTTGAAATTAATTGTGAACTACTATTTTTAATTTCTGTTAACAATTCTCGTAGGTTGTTCTTTTGATTTACGATTAACATCTGAGAATTGGTTACAATAGATTTACTGTATGTGTTAAGACTGTTTTTTTGAACTTGTATGTAATTTGATGTTAATGATGAAAATAACCTTGCTGTATCTTTTATTTTATTTGATTGAAAATTAATTAAATTAAAAGCATAGTTTTCTATTGTGCTTATTCCATCTTTTAATGGTACTGAGAAATTATGGAATTCTTGAATTAAGAATTCTGCAATTTTTGTTGGTGTTATAAAACTTCTGAAGCTTACTAGCTCAGTTACTGTTTCGTTAGTTGAATGTCCAATACCGGTTAAAATTGGAATTGGGTAAGTTGCAACAACTTTTGCTAAATTGTAATCGTCATAACTACTTAAACCAATGTCTCCACCGCCACCTCTAATGATCGCAACTGCATCAAAAATATGTTGGTATTTTTCAATGTGTTTTAGTTGGTTGGTTATTGTTGTTACTGATTTTGTTCCTTGTAAAATTGCCGGGAATAGTTTGTATTGGAATGTATAGTTCCAGGCATTATTTTCTATTATACTTATGAAATCTCGATATCCTTTACTTGACTCTACTGATATTATTGCAATGATTTTTGGTAGTTGAGGTAGTTTCGTTGATTTATTTAAGTAGAATAGTTTTTCTTCTTTTAAGCGTTTAATAGTTGCAGCTTTTTGTTTCGCTAACTCACCTAAAGTATATTCAGGGTTTATGTCAATTATATTTAGTGATAAACCATATACTGAACTGTATTTTACCCTCGCCAAACAAACAATTGTCATATCGTTACTTAGTTCTTCGTTAAGGACTTTTTTGAACTTATTGTTTATTTCAATAAAATTGTCTTTCCAAATATTACCTCTTATTTCTGCAATAACTTTACCGTCTACTTTTTCAATTAGATCCGGGTAGCAATGACCTGAGGATTTATAATAGTTTAATTTTACGATTTCAGCTTTTATCCAAATATAGGTATTAGCGTGTTTTGCTATTAGATTTTCTATCGCTTTTGTTACGCTTGAAAGTTTATATATTTTGGGTTCTTGGGACAAAATTTACATTCTTATTTTAGTAATTTATTATAATTTATTTATACATAACCTGTCTTGCTCAAGTTTGATATTCTCTTTTTTTTAAATCATATTTACCAAGCCTCAATAATGCTGCAATTAATAATAACATTTTATCAGGATGATATTCATTAGGTAAATAAAAACAATGTGCAACGTTATTTCTCAAATTCATTCCACCATCATTAGAAAATAGATAATTAAATAATAATCTATCATCTTCATTAAAATAGTTAATAATTGTTTCATTATCAAAAACATTATTAATATATGCTTCTTGCATTCCTTTATCTCTATCAAAACTTATAGGAATATTTGCTCTTTCACAAAAATTACGAAATATACCTTCCATTTTTAAGGTAAAACTATCAATACAAAGAATAAAACTAGGCGTAAAATATTTACTATGGCTCCAAGCCTGAACTTGTAAGAAAAACTCAACAATTGAAGGGCTTAATTGCTGTATCCAATTTATTTGCTGCTCATTACCGCCTATATCATAACGAATGTATGTTTTGCCTATCCAGGTACTTTCAACTAAATAGTTAATAAAATTTTCAAAGGTTAATTTACCTGACTTGATACCTAAAATTATGATGTAATGCAAATATGGGAGAACACTAATATCAAGCTGAAATTTATATGAATCAAATACTTTTTTTAATTCTTTATTAGTTGCTTTTTGTTTAACAATATTTTTGTTTTTATCAAAATTGATATTTGTTGCAAATTCTAGAAAAGCATTTGAACTCTTTGATGATTCTTTAATGACATTATCATAACTAGGGAAAAATGGACCTTGTGAAATATATCTGTAAATTATATCAGAGTCTTGTTTAAGACAATTTGTTGCTCGTATTTTTAAATGTTCGTTATGCTCCTTTAAAGACTTTTGAATTTCCTCGGTATAGTCCATCTTAAAAAGAGGTAGCTTTATTTTCGGCTTTAAATCTGCATACAATTTTTCAACTTTATTTCTTTCGACAACATTACCTGCTTTCTTAAAAGCTTCAGTAGCACTAGCATGGTAATCTTGCTTAATCCAAAATCTATCTTCATTAATTATTTGATTAGCCATTCTTAAATAAGCTAATCCCATTTCATTATGCCATTTCTTAATATCTGAATTTGTTTTAGTGGCAATCTTTATTGCTGTTGGTAAGTAGTTATGGACAAGAGAAAAATCATCTATTTCCGTTTTATCTTTGTTTAATTCATTTTCGATTAATTTAAGTGTGTTTTCAAAATCTTTTGGTTTAAAAATTTTAGGAAACTCTAACATATCTCTCAAAATTCCTTCACGAGTATAAAATTCTAATTTAGTTGCCTCAAATAATAAAAATTTAGTTAAGTCTCTTAATGAGTTTTTGTCAGATCTTACTTGATTACTCACGGCTATTAAGGTCTCAAACAATTCCCCTATCTGAATTGGGCTTTCTTTATTCTCATCAATTAGGAATAATCTATAATACTCTTTTATGGAATTTATATAATTTTCAATTGCACCTTGAGCAAATTCAGTTCTTTTTATATCACTAGGACACTTCCATAATAAGTGGTTGTATCTAGCTTTAAGAATTGAATTATTTGAAATTTTTATACGTTGTTCAATATATTCTACTACTTCTTTTTGAAATTCGTTTAGGTCAGGATATTTTTTTATTTCAACTGTGTTTTTACCATCAGAATAAATTTGAGAAAATAGTAAATCACTTTTAATATCAAATACAAAGCAATCAATTTCCCATTGAGACTTCTTCTTTTCTAAATCATCATTTGTTTGATTTTTATAACGAACCCATAGATTAACTAACTCCCAACTTCTTGCCAGCTTAAAGGCATTTTTGTCAGCATAAGTATATAGATCATTTATTGATTTAAATTGTTCAATGTTTATTTCTTTTGAAAGCATTTATTTAAAATAGCTAAAATTAATGATTGTATTTAATTATTTGTTTTTGTGGGTTATGCCCTTTTATAAACCATTTTTAAAACATCTTCTACAAAGGCCTTTACTTTTCGTAATTTCAAGTTTGTAATTTGAAGGATAACCACATTTATTTCTTAATCCTAAACAGTTATTGGTCTTGTTATGAATTTATTGACGCAATTATGATGCAATTGATGCAGTTATTATGATGCAATTCAAAGTTCATAATATGAGCCAGCTTCGTTTAAATATTTATATTATGATGCAATTGATGCAATTATGATGCAATTCAAAGTTCATAATAAGAACCCGCTCCTTTTATTTTAGATGACCTCAATAATCCTTTATCAACTAATTCTTTTAAATCTCTTGTTGCTGTAATTCGTGATACTTCGAAAGTATCTTGATACTGTTTATTTGTAATCTTAACATTCGCACTTACAAATTCAATAGCTTTTATCTGACGTTCGTTTAGATCTAGTTTTTTCAATTGTTCCAGAGCAAATTTACTTTTAAACAGGGTTACTAAAATACCCCCATCCTTGGCTTCAATAGTTGGTTCAGGTAATTCGGCTTCCAAACAAGAATTGAATATTTTTAAGGTTCCTCTTCCCCAAGAATCAATATAGCCTGCTTTAAAACAAACATCAGCAATGATTGGGTTTTTAGGGCGCGATGAATGATTTATTTTTAGTGATTCAATTTTTAAACCCTCTGGTAAATTTCCTTCATTCCATAAGGTAAACTTATTATCGTACACTCTCATTTGAATGGAACTTCCCATATAATTTCTATGAACCAGCGCATTTAATAACATTTCACGAAGTGCAGCTACGGGATATTCTCCTTTTTCAATGCGCTGCATTCCTTCAAAATTGATTGGTTTTACAAAAAATTTATAATTCAACAATTCTGGAACTTTTAACAATAGGTTGATTAAATTTCCTTCTTCTACTTCCTGGAATTTTAAGTCGGCACCATCGGAACCAAACCTTCCTATTTTTACTAAAATATTTGGATAAAATTTGTTTGGGTCTTTTCCAAAAAGAATTATAGCAGCTCTTTTTAGTTTTCCTTCTTTAACTAATCGTAGTTTTTCTAAAATTTCCAACGTTGATAAACCAGCAACACTTGGCATTCTACCGCTCTCTTTAGCATCTGCAAGGAATTGATTTAAACTAATAGTGTCAATATCGTCTATGGTTGCTCCTTCTTCAATTACATCGTCCCAAGTTTTACCAGCCTTTTTGAGTAAAAATTCATTTAACTCAGCACCTGTTAATTCTAATTTTGAACTCCCTGAACGATAATAGTATCTGCCTCTTAAAGATATTGGAACTGCGTATGGTTTTGTAATGATTTCGATAAAATACAAGTCGTTTTTTTGATGTAAATTAACTTCACTTATAATACCTAAATTGTCACGTATTTTATTAGGGAGCATTTCTGTTAATTCCTTGTAATTCTCTAATCCAATTGCCTCACCATCATCATTTTTACCAATAAAAATAGTCCCACCATTTGCGTTGGCAAACCCACATATCCATTTCAGATAATCATTGTGCCAATTGCTTTTCCATTCTATGTTTTGGTTTTCGTTCATTTATTATATAATTTCGACTTTAAATTTACGCTATTTTTCTCTGTAATATATTTAGTAACTTTTTGAGACAATAATCTACATCCTTAAATTACTCACAATAATTTAATTTGTCACTTGAATAATTTCTACAAAGTTATCTAAATTACCCACTTTTATAATATCACCGATAGAACGCCCGAGTATTGATACAGCTAAAGGTGATTTGATATTGATTTTTTGGACTCCATTTACTAATTCAACTTTGTTGTTAGTGGATTCAACTATTTGAACAATAATATCCTTTCCATTATTCACATACTTTACTTTTACCTTGCTATATAGCTTAATATCGTTTTGGAATAGATGGGTTTGTTCCGGTGCCTTTCTTTCAATTGCTTGAATAATTTTAACATCTTTTTCCTTGTCAATGAAAGACACTTTCGAAATATATTTTTCAATTATTTCTATTTCGTCTGAAAATGCCAATGCAGTATTTGAATAATCTGTTAATTTTGAAATACCTGTTGATTCAACGCTCTTTATATAGTTAATTAGTTTTGTTGTTTCACGACTTGAATTGCGCCACCAGTTTGTACTCCAAATTCTATGAAATACAAAACCGTGATTCTCTAATATTTTTTGTCTGTGTCTGTCGTGTAAATACGCTTCTCTACTGGAATGATATTTTGCACCATCACATTCAATTGCAATTTTAGGAACCCCAACCATTTTTGGATCATAAACAATATCGATTCTAAAACCGGCAAACTGTAATTGAGGGATTAATTTTTCAAATCCTAGTTTGTCAACGAGACTTTGATACACTTCTTCTTCAAATGGTGATTCTAAATCACCACCAACGAATGAATCAAAACTTACACTTTTTGTTGTATTTTCAGATAAGGAAGTTAAAACGGAAAGCCTTAAATCATTGCTATTTTCACTTACTGCTTTACAATAAGCCAAATATGCATACAAAACGGCTCTTTTATTATTTGATCCTTCAGTCGCCAAATACTCCTTATAATTCATAAATACTTGCTCTGGAATTGATGAACATACATAGACTTTAAACTTGGCTCTAGTTATTATTACGTTTAAAAGTTTATAACCTTTTGAATGATTAATTGGTCCAAATCTTTGAGCAAACTTTCCATCTTTACCTATTCCGTATGTTGTTGAAAGTATAATAACATCTCTTTCGTCACCTTGAATATTTTCTAAATTTTTAATGAATGATTTATTACTCTTAGGATTGTCAAGTTCTAATTCTTGTATTTTTTCATTAAAATCAATAAATTTTTCAAACTTTTTACGCTCTTCAATTTTTGATTTTATAAGATTCCTTTGAGCAATATTGAATGTTGCTATTCCTACAGTGGGATATTCGCCATTTGGTAATCTGTTAATGTTGTTTTCAATTATTGATAAAACCATTTCGGCTTCCGCTTCATTTGTGTGCTCTGAAAATGTGCCGTTTATCTGGATATATTTAATGGGAACATATTCAAAATTATTTGGCAATGGTTTTAACCTTTGATTGTAAAAAGCATAATTAGAAAAATCAATTAAAAATGGATGCCTTGAGCGATAGTGGAAATCAAGGTATTTTCTTTGGAAATTCAATTCAGTACCAAAATCAAGCAGCGATTCACAAGACAATAACATATCATCTTTGTCGATTTTAACTTTATTGTCATTTTCCTCTTCTATATCATCTTCATCTTCAACAATTCCATCGAAAACCTTGCTAAAATAATTTGATGGTGGCATTTGATGTTCATCTCCTGCAATAACAATCTGCTTTCCTTTTAATATTGCCGGTAAATTATCTTCCAGTCTTAATTGACTGGCTTCATCAAACATCACAATATCAAAATACCCATTCATTCCCTTGAATAAATTACTCGCAACATCTGGGGATGTCAAAATAACAGGAAAAAAGGATGAAAAAAGGTCGGCGTCATATTGAACAATTTGCCTTAATGAAAGCCTTTTAAATCGATTACTACTTCTTTTATTATAAAGATTTTCAACGGAAAGGTTTGTATTTTTTTGTTCAAATTCTCTCGTTGAATCTATCTGTTTAGAATACCAAAATTCTTTAATAAATTTTAATTGTTCCTTTTCTATTCCGTTCAGCGCTTTATCTAGTTCATTATGATCACCCTCATCAGTTGGTAAATCCATATTAGCTGAATTTAGAAGCATCGTATTAAGATAATGAATCAAAAAAGACTTATTCCAATTTGATTTAGGTTTTAATTCATTGAGTATTTTTTTATTTGTTTCAGATTGGATATTGTAAAATTGAAACCATTTAAATTCAATTGTAAACAAATCATTTTCCGAATTAAAATAATCAATTTTCTTTTGGATAAGAATTTCTATATCAACGATGGATTTGTAAAATTCATTGAATTTGCTCTTCTCAATATTCCAATTATCATTTTTGATTTTATCAGTTAAAGTATTTACTTTTTCTTGAAGTAGTGAAAGGCTTTTTATTTCAATTTCATTCGGATTTGCTTTGAGTAAACTAATCTTTTGAAACTCTGCTCGAATTTTAGAGTCAAATGCTTCTTTTACCAATTCTAAATCAGCAATTAGTCGAGATACAATGCTTTTTCTATTGTTGAATGAACCAATAAATGAATATTGTAGTTCCAAGTCTTTACATTCTGCTATTGTCTTTGACAGCACCTTAAATATTGTATTAAGATCGTCAAAATAGGTTTCAAAATCGTTTTTTATCGTTTGCAATTTTAATACAAAACCTTCAGAAGAGTATAAATCGTTTATTTTGAAGTCAATTGACTGAAATAAAATTTTAGTATCAGCAGCGTCCAGTAGAGAAGTTAAATGGAATGAATTAAACTCCTCTTCAATTTTGTCGTTAAAGCTATTTTTTAGCTTTATTGCATCAGTTTTGAATGAGTGCAAAGTCTTTTTCTTTGAATCTAAATCGCCATTAAATTCTTTTGGAATATAATCTTTTGAGGATTTTATGCATTCTTCGAGTTTTTTAAAATTGTTTTGCAGTTTTAGATGGTCTGAAATTGTTTGTTTCTTGCTCTTTGAGAAAATAGATGCTATTTTGAAACCAAAACTATCAATCTTTGCTTTGTTTGTTAAGTCTTCATTTTCTTTATTGTTTTCAAAAATTGAATCAATTTCTGTAATAAACTTCGAAAAACTGTTTTCTTGTTGGTCTAATTCTGATTTCCTAAAGGTGCAATATTCAACTTGGCTTTTATAAATTAATTGCTCCAGTTCTTTTTCCTTTTCAAAAACCTTTTCTATTGCTTCATTGATAAATGCAAGCTGAGTTTTCAATTCACTCTTTCTTAAACCAATAAACTCATTTCTATTTGCTTCTAAAAGTTGTTTAATCTCTGCAAGATGTTTTACATAAATATCAAAATCTTCATTAATACTTTGTTCAATTAAGAAAGGATTCTCGCCAATTAAATTTGAGGGATTTAAAAATGAATTCGATGCAATAGGCGAAAAATCATCATATAGGATTTGACCTTTATGGACTAGGTCGAGCAAAGAGTTTAATTCTTGGGATGTATAATTAAAGAGCGTTTTGTCAATGTCAAGATTATTATCATCTCCTGTTCCTTTAAGTTCTTTTAATAAATTCCCTACTACATCAGGCCAAGATTTGTTTCCAATAAGTTTTTTGTCAAGTTTTTGATGTTTATTATTGATATTGGAGATTAATTCTTTTGCCTTTGAAGTTAAAATGTCTAAAGATTCTTTTGAATAATTGTACCTATAGCGTTTATATTCTGAATTGTCAACACGATCTCTTACTGATTCAACAACCGTTTTTCTGTCCTTTACAATGTCTCTAATTAAAACACAATGATAATTTAAACCTTTTTCTATCAAGGCATTATGAAGTACTTCAAGTGCAGTTCTTTTTTCACATACGACAATAGTTTTTTTATTATTCTCAAGTGCATTAACCAGAATAGCTGTAAGCGTTTGGCTCTTGCCAGTTCCCGGAGGTCCTTGTATTAAAATATTTCTTGTGGCTTCTAATGAATGCAAAATACTTTGTTGCGATGGATCCGTTTCTACCGATGAAATGGATTGAAACGAATGTTCCTCCATATCGTCAAGGTCTAAATCTACTCCTTCAAGCTCCATTAAATCCCCATAATCATTGATTATATTTTGTTTTTGAACTTCAAAAATGGAGAATAAACCACTAAAATCAATAAAGGAATTTGTTGAGTTTAAAGGTAATTTTTCATAATGTGCCTTGTCTCCAATGGCAGTAATGGAATCTAATTTCTTTTTAAATGTATCTTCTAAATCTTCTGGAGACTTTGTATTTATTGCTTTGATAAGATTGCTGCAAATTTCAATGAGCTCTTCTTTATTGATTAAGCCATCATCAAGCATTTCACTTGGGATTTGCTCTATTTCAATTTCTGAATCACTTTGCAAATGATTTATTAAAACTTCATTAATATAAATTGGGTCGTCTTCATTCCTAAGTATTTCCCAGGTATTAAATTCTTTGGTTCTTCTAATTCGCAATGACCAAATCAGGATTGGTGCAACAGTTAATTTATTGTCAGCTCTATCACGTCTTGCTAAAATTGGAAATCCAAATCCAAAAGTATTGATCCCTTTTTCAGATTCAATTGCATCTGTTTGATTAATCAGGTTTTCAAATGCCTTAGTTATTCTAACTAATTGTGTTTGGTCTTCTTGAAATAGAGAGTTTAAATCGGGCACATTGTCTTTCCAACTTATTCTAAATTTAAGTGGCAACTCTGTTAGTAGCGATTTAATAAAATTGTTTGGAAGGTCTTTGTCAATATGAGAAAGTCTGTTTAAATCGAACTTGTATCTTGAATTTGCTGGAATAGCATTTAAGTGAACACCTCTGCGACTTCCTATCTTAAGTCTTCTTTGTAATTCGGATAATAATTTCTCAGTTAATTCCATAATTGTTTATTGAAGCATTGTGTAAATTTTGTTTTATTAAAGAGGATCTTGAGACTTCGGGTGGCTGAGATATTTTTTATTCAACATAGCCTTCGAAATCTCTCTTCTGTTCATTAACTATATCTTTTTTCATCCAAATAATTTTCTGCTCTAAATATTTCACGTGGTCTGCATAATCTAAAATGTTGGGTAATGCTTTTACCATTGAAGTGATTTCAACACAAAAATCAATTTCTTTCTGAATATAAGGTACTCTGCTACCAGTTGTAACACCGGATGTTTCCAACCATATATACTTGAAAATTTCTAAGTCTTTATTTAAAAGTAAAAAATGATTTAAATAGTTAATGAATTTATTGTGGAATCTGTATAGTGCAATGCTCATAATCATCATAATTCTTTGTTTATCCTTAAAGTGAGTCTCAATAAAATCAGCAATATACTTATGAGCTTTTTCTAAACTTTCATAATTAATTTCTTCAAAAGTAAAGAGGACAGTTGACGGATGTTCCCAGCTAGAAAAGATAGGAGCTTTTTTTATAATAATATTTAAAGATTTATCAATTATTTCTTTATAGTTCGGTAGAGACCAAATACATTCAAGTTTAAAATGTTCAAATCGAAATGATAAATAGTCCATATCAACAACTTTCTGTTCCAAATATTCAATAAAGAAATTACTGTCTAAATTTAAGACTGCTTCAAATTCTTTTCCATCATAATCAAAATGAACATCGCTCTTTTTTAACGATATAAAAGCTTGTTTAAGCAAGTGTTTATGGCTTGAAAAATAACTAGCGCAATCTCTGCAAAAATGATGTCCTAAACTGTGTCTTTGCGATATAGGTTTATTCAATATGATCTCAGTTAAATAAGAAATTATATTGTGTTTCTTGATACCTTTCTCACGACAAGAATTTTTATAATTATTGAATTCAGAATTAAACTTTAAATAGTCAGTTAGTCTGTGAATATATATCTGATTATTGCTTTTAAAAGTTTGTAGTAGATGTTTTAAAAATTTTGCATTTATCTGATTTTCGGGAAGACATTCAAACAATGTAATGATACAGGATGTTTTGTCTCGAAAGTTTGTTTTATTAATTAACTCTTGTAATTCTTCACCACTTAGTATATCATTGTTTATAATGAAATAGATAATTCGCGGTTGAAATTGGAATGAAAACTCATTGTTAAAAGTAAGCTTTAATGCTTTCTTGATTTCGTTTTTTCCTTTACTAGCAATCCCAATAAAGATTTCTGATATTCCGCTTTCAATTTCCCAAATTTCTCTTCCTTGCAGTTGTATAAATAACGAGTTGATTGAATGAAGTAGGGATTCTATTTCTTCCCACGATTTTGATTTAATATAATTGTGAATTTTTTGACGTTTTTCTTGTTCTCTCTCCTCCCAAGATTTTCCATTTTTATCTTCTAAAAAGTCTGTTTTTAGAAGCTTCGAGAGATTAATAGTGTCTGAATTGATAAATTGGTTCCAATAATCAGGAATTGGATTTCCTAATGAAGAAATTCTCCTTGATAATCGACTTACAAATTTGCAATGCAAATATTGGTCAGGAGAGAGTTTTTCTGAAATTATTCTTTCATAAATTGGTAATTCATTATTATAAATTTGTTCATCAATCTTCCCACCAGGAAAAACAATTTTATTTAATATTTTTTCCGATTGCTCTCGATCTTGATCAAAAAGATTATATAAACCAACAAATATCCTTGCCCTTATTTCTAATAATTTTGGAGAATTATACAAATCAAAATTTACAATATTAATGGAAAGACCTTTTGAACCAAATTCTGTGAAGTGCCACCCAAGTAGAGTTTCTCCAATGTTTAAAAAAGTTCCATTTGCAATTTCTCTGTGTAGCGAGGAACGATTTTCAGTTGATAATATTTCTAAGAGAATATTTTGTCTTTGGTATCCATTGTGTAAGTCTTCAACTTTGTAGCTGAAATAGTCGTGAATAAATTTTAAAAATTCAGATAATCTATGAGGTTGTTTTGCAACTAACTCGATTGATAACTCAATTGCTGGTTTTAAAAGCTCATTAGGATGATTCCAAAAGTTAATTAATAAATCAAAATATTTGGAAGCTTTTGTGTGGGCATTGTGTTCATACGAAAATTTAAGTTCCTCCAATGCGCTTTCTGTAGTCAATCCATCTATCCAATTTTTCAAGTAAATTAAAGTGTCGTAACCTTTATAAAACCAAAATAAAGTATAAAAGGAATATAGCTTTTCATTACTTTCGTCACCTGAAATAATACTTTGCAAATGACTAATTACAAGGTCTTTGATGTGATCATATCCGAAAGTATTATTTACATCTATCAAAGTGTTCTTAATTCTTGTTGGATATTTTTCAATGAAAGTAGAAATCCAATCTGAATATATTATACTTGCCGAATTATAATCAATAAAGCATTTGTAAAAAGCATAAGTGGCGAGTACTTGATCAGAAACTTTCACAATCTCATTAGAATACACGTCTAAGATTTCGTGTCGATGCAACTCAAGAATAGTAACCCATAACTCATCCCAATCAATATCAAAATTATTTTTTAGTATTGTCTTTAGTTCTTCATTATTTCTGTCTAATACACCAAAAAAAGAAACTATTGCAAGCGTTTTAAATATGATTGGTCTTGTAAATGCCTCAATTTCATCTGCTACTTTTTCAAAATATCTTTCATATAATAATACAGGACTACTTAAATAATTTGTTTCAGAATCTGGAGTGACAGAGTATGTCGCCATTAACGCAACTCTTGCGTTGCCTTTTGACAATTCAATTATTTTTTTTCTTATATCATAATGATTCTGAAGATTCGGTAAAACTTTGATAATGATTTTTTCAATGTCTTCGTCCTTCAATCTTTCGATTATCACTTCTTTGTAGATGAAGTCCTTTAATTGTTGAGAAACCTGATGTTTTACATAGTCTCTGACGGTAATTACTACTTTGAGTTTATTTGTTTTAGGTTTCTGAATAAAATTTAATAAATAAATTAAGTTCTGTACAGATTTATTAGCGTCATCAAAAAGAATCATATAATCCTTGCCATTTTGAAAAAGGTGAACAAAGTCATCCCAAAGAGGTACAGCAGAACTTTGAATTACTATTGGAATAAAAAAATTTCCGGAATCTTCTAAAATTTTTACAGCTAATTTTGATTTCCCAACTCCTGCAGAACCCGATAGAAGTAAAATATCTACATTTTTTAAATGTTCTAAAGATTGTTTAAGTTCATCTTCTCTAGCAACAAAAGTGTTAATTAATGAAGGTTGTAATCCTTTAGTTGTTTTGGTTAAAAAGTCAGGAAGATTATATATTTCCCCTTTAATAATTTCAACGCCTAAATACTGCTCAGATAAACCAGGAAAATCGTAAATATATAGTGGTAAGTTCTGAATATCTAGAACTTCAAATACTGCATTGACATTATAATGTTTAACTTTCTTTTTTAACCTACTATGTTCATCGATATCAATCTTACTAGTACAGGCCAATATTACCTTTTCAACATCCTCATTTTTTATACTGGTTTTTTCTTCATCGAAACAATGCTCAATATCTTTTTCGAGTTTGTCAATAAATGTTTTTATTCCATCAAGTTTGTCTTTTGTTGTACATTCAACAAAAACATATTTGTCGCCTTTTATGAAAAATGAATCTGGAGCTCCTTTGCTTGTTTTTTCTTTTGCTACAACAGATCCGGGTGCCCCAATAAACGTGTTACCTTGTATATGTAATAAATGATTTATGAGGTCTTGAAATCTTGCTTGATTAATAGCTGTCAATGCAACTTCAATTTGTTTGATAAAATTCATAAGTATTTTAATTTTTCTTGTACAAAATTTGAAAATAAAAAAGCATCTTTGAATGTTGCACTATAGAATGATTAATGGCTTCGATTTGTTTTTAAATTTTTTTCTTCTTTTTGGCGGTTTACTGTTGGAGCTTGCGCTTGCCTTCCAAATTTTTCAATCATACTGACCTATGTACATATTATCCGTTTTTAAATAAGTTAACGGAATTATATATTTCTTAATCTCATTAAACTGGAACTTTTTAAAATCTGTTATATTGGTCATTGTATCAATAGGTGGAGGAGAATCAACTGTTAGAAAATATCCAAAAGGATTAAAAGTTATTTCCGAATGAGTGTTCATTGTGCCATTAAAATTATTCCATTGTATCCCATATAATCTTTTGTGTTTTGAAATCGTATTATATAAATATACTTGATACTTATCAGGCAACGAATTGTTATCCTTTTCTAAAATGAAGTTTACTAATTCTTTATCCTTTTTGAGAAAATTTGAATGATCAATCGCTAAAAACATAGTTAGAATTTGCTTCAAAACGTTCAAAGGTTTGAAATGAAATTCTATGAGATTAGCTCTATTTATTTTTTCAACACCATTAAAGTGATTATCTGCTTGTGCTACAAATTCAGAGAAATCTCTAGCATACCAAGTTCCTGTGTTATTGTTACAAGTTTTACAAAAACAATAGGAACCAGAACCATTATTACTTCTTATGGATTTTCCATAAACATAGCTTTTTTTATCAAACAAATGTTCGTGTTTTTGTATTAGTATTGGAGTATCATTGAAAGCTGCTTTTGGTGGGATATGCTCAAATGTTAACTCTTTGAATTCTCCGCATAAATGGCAATTCCCTTTATTACTTTTCATATTTAACTATTCTCCAATATATTAATTTCATCTTCAGTTAGACCATACAATTCATACACCATTTTATCTATTGCTTTATCGGTTTTGTCGATTTCCTGCATTAGGGTTTGAGCTTGTAATTTGTAGTCTTCAAAAATTTCCATCCAGTCTATTTCGTCTTTTTTGGAAAGCGTCGGTTTGCCTGTGGCTTTTATGGCTTTGTTAAGTTCCAAAATGAAGGAAGAAAAGCTTTGTTCGTGCCAGTTTTCTAGTTTTTTGGTTAGTTTTTCTAAACGGTATTGACCAGAAAAATAGGTGGTGAATTTTCTGTTTACTTCTTGTAATTCTTTGTTTAAAGATAAAATAGTATCCGATTTTTCTATATAAGGAACTTGAAGTTCTTTTTCAATTTTTTTAATTGGTATTTGTCTAATATCATTGAGAGTTAATTGACCAAAATCATCTTTTGTAGCCGTAGTTGTGCCTTTTATTTTTAAATAAGCAATAAGCTTTGAATTAATTAAAGCCAATAAGAATTTTATATGAAATTCATCATTAATTACTTTTAGGTTATATAAGTCCTTTTTATTAACAAATTCATCATTTAAGTACATTGCCATAATTTGGAATTGACGATTTATCAGCCTTCTTATTAAAATTCGTTCTCCTTGGAAAAAACTGTAGTCTTTAGGTTTTTCCTTTAAATGATCTCCATAATTTACTCCTTTAAAATCTCTTACAATTTCATATCGATATAAACCTCCAACAAAATATTTTTTATCATCGGGATTTTGGATTTCTGAAATATCTTCAAAATTCGGCAAAATTCCTCTTATGGAATTAGTTATACTGTCTAATGTAATGGTATTATTAAAAACCTTTGGTAGTAATTCGTAAAAGGATGGGTTTAAAACTATCTTCTTAGATTCCAAATTTGACCAAAATTCAAGTGGTAAAACTTTTAGGTTGACATCGGTTACCAAATCTCCATAATATTTGTACTTAGCAGGAAATTCATAAACTGATGAAGAATAGGAATTAGATTTTACATTTCTAATAATATAAATTCCAGTGTCAACATATGCGTCTTCAAATACATCATAAGGTAATTTTATTCCAATTTCAAGTTTTCCATTGCTAAAAAGATACTGCCTAATATTAAGATATTTTTCACCACTTTGCCAAGACACAGGAATAATATAACCCCAAATACCATTTGGCTTATTCAATTGAAAAGCAAGCTGCATAAAAGCACTATAAATATCATAATTCTCTTTAAAGCAAGAATAAATTAAAGATAGATTTTCTTTTACTTCAATATTTAATTTAGCACCATAAGGCGGATTCCCAATCACCACATCAAAACCACCTTTTTTAAATATTTGAGGAAATTCATCTTGCCAATTAAAAGCTTTTTCACCTGCAATTTCAGGATCATCAATTAAACTGTTGCCACATTTAATATTGTTACTTAAATCATTTAGTTTCCTGTTAGGAAGGGCAGTTCTAAGCCATAAAGACAGTCAATTTCAACACTTTCTTCATTTAAATCTACTCCAAACAAGTTGTTTTCTAAAATGCTTTTTTCAACATCACTCAATACCATTGCATCACCAAATAATTTGGCTTGTAGCTCATCAACATAGCTGTGCTCTTTAATTAAAAAGTCTAATGCCTGGTTTAAGAAAGCACCTGAGCCACAAGCTGGGTCACAAATAGTGAGTTGTAACAACCAATTTCTGTATTCAGTTAATTTATCAACTAAAGGTTTTATGGTTTTCTTTTGTCTTTTCTTGTCAGTAATATAATCTTCTTCAATTAGTTGAAGTTCCGTTTTCTTTTCTTCACAAAGTTTTCCTACTGTATTTTCAACTATGTATTTTGTAATGTATTTTGGCGTATAAAAAACACCATCCTTTTTTCTTTTGCTCTTGTTTTTGTCAACTACCAATCCTTCAAGTTGTGCTTTAATTTCATCCAGTTCATTTAAGGAATTTTCAAAAATATGTCCTAAAATATTGACATCAACCTCACTTGAAAAATCATATTCAGAGAGTTTTAAAGTATGTTTGTACAATAAATCATCATCAATAATAATCTCATCTAAAATTTCATCAGGCTTAAACAAACCGCCATTGTAGGCATAAACATCATACTGTTTTCCTTTAAAACCAGTATTTAGGTAGCCAAAGTATTTTTTAAATCTATCATATAAAGGAGTGTAAGCATCTAACTCTTTAAGCTTAATCCACTGTCCAAGAATTAATCTTACAGAATTTGGTGGTAATAATTGTCTATCTTCAGCAAAAAATAAGAATAGAAATCTGTCTATTAATTTCTGAGATTTTTTAAATAATATTAAAGCATCATATTGTGGGTTGGAAGCCACCAAAC
>JAAFHC010000292.1 GCA_010906935.1 Gelidibacter sp. | reverse complement strand
TTTCCGGTTTGTTTTGCTTGTAATTCCGCAGAAAATTTAAAAGAGTGCGCTGGCACAACCCTGTCATCGTGATCGCCTGTTGTGATTAATGTTGCAGGATATTCAACGCCATCTTTAACGTTATGAACTGGCGAATACCCTTTTAAATAGTCGAACATTTCTTTTGAATCTTCCGCAGTGCCATAATCATAAGCCCAGCCTGCGCCTGCAGTAAATGTATGATAACGCAACATATCCAAAACACCAACTCCAGGCAAAGCAACTTTCATCAAATCAGGTCGTTGTGTCATTACTGCACCCACCAACAAACCACCGTTTGAAGCCCCGCTAATGGCCAAATAATTTGAGGAAGTGTATTTGTTTTCGATTAAATATTCAGCTGCCGCAATAAAATCGTCAAAAACGTTTTGTTTTAGCATTTTAGTTCCTGCATTGTGCCAGGCTTCTCCATATTCGCCGCCGCCTCTAATATTTGGAACAGCATAAATGCCGCCTTGTTCCATCCAAACCGCATTGGCAATGCTGAAACCTGGCGTTAAGCTGATGTTAAATCCGCCATAGCCATATAAAATCGTCGGATTTTTACCGTTCAATATCGTTCCTTTTTTATAGGAGATAATCATCGGAATTTGAGTGCCGTCTTTTGAATTATAGAAAACTTGTTTTGTTTCGAAATGAGCTGGATTAAAATCAATCGCAGGTTTGTTGTACAATGTTGAAATTCCGGTTGAAGGCTCAAAGGAATAAATAGATTCAGGATTGATGTAATTTGAAAAGGAATAATAAATAACGGCAGCTTCTTTTTTATCGTTAAATCCGCCAGCAGTTCCAACACCCGGCAATGCGATTTCACGAATTAATTTTCCATTGTAATCGAATTGTTTTACTTGCGAAACGGCATCAACCATATATTCTGCAAAAATAAATCCGCTTGCAGTTGTTGGCGACAACACATTTTTGGTTTCCGGAATAACATCCACCCAATTTTTGGGAAGTGGATTATTAGCGCTTACTTTAACAACACGCTTATTGGGTGCGTTTAAATTGGTGACAAAAAATAAAGTTTCATTTTGGTTGTCTAATAAAGTAGTTTCCGAATTAAAATTATCAAGGATTGCTACAATT
>JAAFHC010000068.1:15364-16547 GCA_010906935.1 Gelidibacter sp. | reverse complement strand
GAAAAAAGAAGCAATATTATTAAATACGTTATAAATTTCATCTAAATATGTTTTTGTTTACATCAATTATTTCCTTTTTATAGTTCAGTTTTTTGTCTTGTCCTAGTATAGGTTGACCATTTTTGGTTGTTCATTTGTTCAAATTTAGTGATTAATTCACGGAACATTGATAACTTTTCCTAAAAAAATTCCCTACGGGTTTTAGAAAAAGTTACCAACATTCCTTAGGCTTTTTTTCTTTTATAGGATTTGTATGTTTGTTTATCATAGTTTAAATGTACTTCTTGAGGTGTTTTTAAATCTAAGCTCCAATGTAGTCGATCATTATTATATATTTTTGCAGCTTGTTTAATCATTTTTTGAGCAATTTGAATATTTTTAATGGAATTTATTAGCCCAAATTCATACTTTAGAATTCCGTTAATTCTTTCAGCAACAGCATTTTCATAAGGGTCATATTGTTGTGTTGTACCAAGAATGAAGTTTCTTTTTTCTGCAAATTCAGAGTAATCTGGGCAGCAACGATAATTTAATCCAACTTTTAGGTCTTTAAATCATATTTTTGGGAAAGTGATAGAATAATATAAATATTTAGTTTGTTTCTCGCTCATTGAAATATTGGGATTAAACGCATAATTTGTCATGCTGATAGGCGAGTCATCGCATTGCGCAATAAAATAGATGAGATTCCTCCTTTGTCGGAATGACAAAAACAATAGTCTTAAACAGCCAAACCACAACAAAAAATCGTTTTTCCGATTTTTTGCTGGCAACGATTTTTCGTTGCGGTTTGATTAAAGATTAGAGAAAACGATATTATTACAACGCTTATATGAGCTTTTGTTAAAGTTGCGGTTTGATTAAAGATTAGAGAAAACGATATTATTGGGATGCTCCATTTGGTAGCCCAAATAGTTGCGGTTTGATTAAAGATTAGAGAAAACGATATTTATTATCAATATTATATCAATATCAATATGTTGCGGTTTGATTAAAGATTAGAGAAAACGATATTCAGTTGCGATGTTAGCTTCTAATAATCAAGAATTTAAGGAAAATATCGTAATAAAAAATGCTTCTTTTTTGTGTAAAACAGCCAAGATTGGGGCATTTTTTTAATTGTGATTTGTAGGGACAGGTCGCGACCTGTCCGTACGCGCGGTTAATAATCAAGAATTTAAAG
>JAAFHC010000068.1:0-15352 GCA_010906935.1 Gelidibacter sp. | reverse complement strand
TCGTAATAAAAAATGCTTCTTTTTTGTGCAGAACAGCCAAGATTGGGGCATTTTTTTAATTGTGATTTGTAGGGACAGGTCGCGACCTGTCCGTGCGCGGCCGCTGCGCATGATTTTTTTTGTGCCAATGATTTTCCTATATTTATGGCAGGATAATTTTAATCATAATAAAATAATAATTTGAAAAATAGAAAGCGAAATAGAATGAAAGAATATGATTATTCCCAAAATAATTTGTATTTCGTAACATCATGTGTTAAAAATATGATTTGTTGTTTTGGTGAAATTGTAGGGACAGGTCGCGACCTGTCCGTACTTGATGAAAATTCAGCAAAAATGATTTTAAATGAATTTGGATTAATAGCCAAGAATCAATTGGCGTGGTTGGAAAATCAATATTTGTATGTGATTGTGCACAAATATGTGATTATGCCAAATCATATTCATGCGGTGATTGAAATTGATTCATCAAAAATAAATAACAATAAAATTGCTTCAGAATTATCGCTTCAGCAAATGAAAATAAAATCACTTTCACAGGTTATGGGTGCTTATAAAACCACATGCTCAAAATTAATTCATAAGGCCGGATATATTGATTTTGCTTGGCATCGCTCTTTTATGACCATATTATCAGAGATGAAAATGGGTTTTATAATATCATTAATTACATCCAAAATAACCCAAGGAATTGGTTGACAGCCAATTTTAAAAATTAAGTTTAAAACAATTCCAACTGCATAGGTGGCGGTTCTTTTGGCACCAAAGCAATGCCCCAAAAATTCATGATATTTCCAAATTGTTTGTCGGTAATTCTTAAAACACTCACTTTGCCAAGCGGAGGCAACAATCGTTTTACGCGTATTTCGTGTACATCGGCGCTTTCACTGCTGGCACAATGCCTGGTATAAACAGAGTATTGCATCATAGTAAAACCATCTTTCAACAAATTTTTTCTAAATTGTTGCGCATTTCTTCTATCTTTTTTAGTGTCGGTTGGTAAATCAAAAAAAACGAATAGCCACATAATACGATACCCGTTTAATTCCATAAATTTGGATAGTTAATCTTCCTTACTTCACCCGTAAAACATTGCTGCAAGGAACTTGTTGTTTTAGATAATGCAACCATTAAAGGACTTTTGGTATCTTCAAAATAAACGGTTTGTGGGTAAGTACTTTTAAAAGTTCGGCCTTAATTTCCGTGGTTAATTCCTTATCTGGAAAAGTGTTTATAATTTCAATAACTTTAGCATCAACCATAGGTCTGAAAGGTTCCATAATATCGTCGGCCAAACAAAAAGCGTTGTATTTATTGTGATGATGAATGCCAAGCGTACTTAAAAGTCCGCTTCCCGATATAGCTCTTGCAACCGCAGCTCTTAAAATAATATAGCCATAATTTAAAAATAAATTGGGATAATCGCCATACCGTTCTCTTTTAAAATCGAAATCAAAAATATGTTTCCAATAATGGGCTGCTGCAACACCTTCTCTGTTATCGGTATCGCCACTTAAAACTTTAGATTCATGAAAATTTAAAACTTTAAAAGGCTTATTTAACAGTTGTAAATGTTGCGCTTGGTGCTTAATTTTTATTTTTACAGTTTGTTGCCACAATTGCTTTTTTAAAGGTTCGCTGGCATTTAACTGAGAGGCAAATAACGATTGTTGTAAATGATGCCCTTCTAAATTAAGTAACATGGAATTTGGCATGTGTTTTTCGTTGCAAAAAATGACACCAACATTGTTATCGATTAATTTTGTTAAAGCCGGAATTGAAATATAAGCTTCTTGATTTTCAATCACCACAAACCCAATATCTTCTATAGGAATGGTTGCATCCCTATTTTCTGATTTTATAACGAGTTGTTCATCTTTTGTGGTAAGTGCACATTTTTTAGAAAAAAAGAGTGTTTTTTTAATCATTTTTATCTAAAAATAACCATTTCATTTCATTAATTTCTGTTTTGAAACAGCATTTAAAACAATTCTAAATAATTGGTAGGGACAATCGCTTACGAACAAGTCGCGACCTGTCTTTACTTACAAGGGGTTTTTGTTGCGATAGAAGGATATTTTTCGCAAAAGATTTTATAAAATTAACTTAAGAGATTTCAATTTGTATTTTCCATTTTTCATTTCCTTGTTTCAACGAATATTTCCTATGGAATTTTTTGCGGTACGTGTTTGGTCTTTAGTACATTTGAAATTGAAGCATACTGATTACCAATTGACCCAAATTTTCCAATGGAAAATCGAAATCATGATTCATTTCATACAATTTAGAGTTTAAATCAGCTAATGCAGCCGAGGTTCTCTTTTTTGTACCCAAAAATCAAGATTTTGCAGTTTTTTGGTATAGTGAATCTGCATTTCTTAGCTCTCTATAACTTGGATTATAATTAGGCCTGCAATGTTGAAATTATGGATATTTTAAATCGTGTCAAAAAACTTGATGACCAATAAATAAGAATTTATTTACCTCATGATATATTATGCTTATTTAACTATAAATATTTAAGATCAAAAAAATATAAAGCAATTAACATTATTGTTTACATTTACTGCATAAAAGTTAAACAAAATTTTGGTTTTATGGGTGAGCTCCTATAAACAGCCTTTTTAAAGAGCCTTTTTAAAGAAGTAAATTGGTTGTTATATTCAAATTGAAGTTCATAAGAAACCCTTAAAAATGAATTAATTACAACATTATTTTAAATAAAAACACATGGAATTACTACAAAATGCCTTAGAATTTGAGCAACGTAAAATAGTATTAAAAACCACAAATGACCGTATTTTGGCTTCAAGGGAGGTTAAATCGTTGATATTAAGTTTAAATGAAGTCTATAAGAAAACTAAAAATCCTGAATTAATGGATTTAATGAAAAGGTTGACGGTTATCAAACAGAAAATAGAAAAAAGGTTAAATTTGAGATTAACAGTTTAAAAAATGAAAATTGCTTTAATTTTAGTCACTACCATTAGTTTGTTTTTAGGAACATTTTTAACAACGCATAATTCAAAAATTATGAAATCTAAACCATCTATTTATGATATTTCAATAACCAGTTTAACTGGTGAAAAAATTGATTTATCAAAATTTAAAGGAAAAAAAATATTGATTGTAAACACAGCATCGGAATGCGGATTTACAAAACAATATGACGATTTGCAGAAATTGCACGAAAAATATCAGGATAAACTGGTGATTATTGGTGTTCCTTGTAACCAGTTTGGCGGACAAGAACCAGGAAATGCGCAAGAGATTCAATCATTTTGTCAGGTAAATTATGGCGTTACCTTTTTAATGACCGAGAAAGTTGACGTAAAAGGGGAAGACCAACATCCATTATACCAATGGCTCACAAAAAAAGAATTGAATGGGGTTAAAAGCAGTTCGGTAAAATGGAATTTTCAAAAATATTTGATTGACGAGCAAGGCAATTATTTGGATTATTATTTCTCTTTAACAAATCCAATGAGTTCTAAAATCACAAAACAACTGTAATGAAAAAAGCGCTTTGGTTGGTCGTTTTTTTAGTGCTTAATTTTGGCGCTTTGGGAATTGGTGTTTTGTTAATGAACAACGGACCGGAAACTGGTTGGTACACAGCACTCAATAAAGCGCCATGGACACCGCCGGGCTGGTTTTTTGGCGTGGCTTGGACCACCATAATGATCGCTTTTTCCATTTATATGGCTTATTTAATTCAAGCAAAATCCACTTCCAAAATTTGGTTGCTGTTTTTAGTGCAATTTGTTTTAAATACTTCTTGGAATTACGTATTTTTTAATCAACATTTGGTTTTGCTGGGATTGATGGTAATTGTGCTATTAACGGTTTTAGTGGGCTATTTTATGCTGAACTTCAACAAGTCAATGAAACAAAAAACTTGGTTTATTCTTCCTTATTTTATTTGGCTCATTGTGGCAAGTTCCTTAAATGCCTATGTTTATTTATACAATTAAATTTTTAAATAAATTAAGAAACAGTGATTTTAACGCATCTAATTTTTATGGTTTCATTAGTAATAAGTAGCAACATGGTAATTTTTGATTTTAACAAAGAAAGTGATATTTCCGATTGGAAAATTGTGAATGATGCGGTGATGGGCGGCCGTTCAAGTAGTAAATTTTATTTAAATGAAGCAGGGCATGGTGTTTTAACAGGCGCAGTTTCTTTGGAAAATAACGGTGGATTTTCATCTGTAAGATTTCGTTTTAAACAGAAGAATATTAAAGGTTATGAAAAAGTAATATTACGCTTAAAAGGAGATGGAAAGCGGTATCAGTTTAGGGCAAAGACCAAAAAAGAAGATCAGCAAGCATACATTTCTTATTTTGAAACTACGGAAGAATGGCAAACAATTGAAATTATGCTTTCAGAACTATCTCCTACTTTTAGAGGAAGAAAATTAAATATGCCTAATTATCCTGCGGAAGAATTGGAAGAAGTTGCGTTTATGATTGGAAACAAAGTGAATGAAAATTTTCAACTTGTTATCGATAAAATTACCTTGCAATAATGTTAATATACATTAGTAATTAGGACTCGAGCAACATAGGTTAGAGGCCTGCACACATAGGTTCGTGGGTTTTAAACCCAATAGGCCTAACCAAAAAAGGAGATTTAATTTTAAAATTAAATCTCCTTTTTTGGTTTTGCAATATTTTTACATAAAGCATTTTTAACGAATATTTCCCACTGAATTTTTTGCGGTATCGTGTTTGGTTTTAAGCACATTTGAAATGGAACTGTATTGATCTCCCATCTGGCCAAGATTTTCCAACAAAACGAAAAAATCTCCTTCCATAGCACTCAATTTTGTATCCAAATCTGATGAGGTAGGAACATTTTTCCCCAATAATCCTAGATTTTTTAAACTATTTTCAAGTTCGTTGATGCGATTTCTGACGTTGTTAATTTGGGTCGTAATTTTATTGGAAGCTATTGATTGTCGTTTGTCTTTTTCTATTAATTTTTCTAAATCGACAAGCGAATTTTTAAAATCTTGCAGATTTATGATTGCTGTTGTTAATGCAGAGTTGTCTATTTTTTCAGCATCGTCATCTTTTAATATTTCATTTTGTGTATTACTGCGGACACTTGAACTCCCTTTTACTGTTCCGTCCCAGCCTTTTCGTTGCGTTTCTTCAGAAGTATTATTTGTCCCAGCATCGGTCTTGCTCATTTTTACATTTACGGCATTCAATCCTTTTTTACCTTTTGCAGCTGAAGGGTTTTCAACCTCACTTTTTTTAATGCCATTTTCTTTAATGCCTTTTCTTTCAACTTCCTTTGCGTTGGTGTCTGAGGAGGCTTTATAATAATCATACCCTTTTTTAGACAACCATAAGTTTACTGGAATGCTGCCATCAATATCAAAATGAAATGTTGATGATAAAGTGTAGTTTCCCTGGCTTAACCCGGTAAATTCAAATTGGCCTTTTTCATTGGTGTTTGCGGTACTCATATTTCCACCTCCTGGATTTTTTCCAAGTTTTACATCAAGTCCCGGAATTGGATCGCCTGGAGAAAAACTTGAAACGGCTGCAGATATAACGGCACCTCCAGGAAGTGCGCCGCCTAATAATGAAGCGCCTTGGCTAAGTGCGCTACCGGCAGCATGCAATCCGGCATTTACTTTATCTCCGCCATTTGGGTTTTCTGCCATACCTGTATTCATTTTAATGGTCCAATGATTATTTCCGCTTAACAATTCACCGGCAATATCATAAGCTCCGTTTTTTTCAAGGACAAAATCATATGATTTTTTTAATAAAAATGCTCCGTCCAATTTTACAATATAAGAAGCTTTCGGAAGATTTTCAAAAAAGAAATCACCGCAGCGTTCGGTTTTTACGCTGGCAATAACAACACCGGTTTGCTCGTTTACCAAAGAAACTGTTAATCCTTCAACACCATCACAATCGTCATCAACACCTTTTGACATTTTATTTTTTAAAAGGGGCATTTCGCCTGACATTCCATTGGAAACAAAATAAGGATTGGTTTGTGATAACAAAACAGGACAATCGGTGCAAGTGCTTCCTTGCACATCATTAAAAACAGGCTGATATTGTCTTCTTCCAGTAGCCATTCCGCTGCCTGCTTCTCTGGCTAAAATTACTGAAACTACACCATGAGTATTTGGGTTTATCACCATACCCGTAGCAGCATAAGATGCTGCAGCAGCACCGCCGCCAGCACCGGAAAGATTGCCGACAGAACTTACCGCATTTGTTGCGGAGCCAATTGATTCAGAATTCCATGCGATGCTACCGGTAATAAAACCACGAAGTGATGCTTCTTGCTCAGAGGTTTTTTTAGCAGTAGCTAAACCGGCATTTACTTTTTCTCCAAAAGTGGCGCCCTGCGTTTGTTTGGGTACCGTAACATTCATAGAAATTCTGTTTGGCATGCCGCCATTAATGGGATTTACCTTTTCGGTAATTGTTGTGCTTTCCTTTTGCGCACTTTGATTTTTTGATTTGTTGGTTTGAGCCTGGGTTTGTATCAAACTTAACACAAGCCAAACAGTTAGTAACTGTTTAATTCTTAGAGTATTCATAGTAGTAAATTTTAGTTAGACTAAATTATAATAAATTTTTGATAAATTGTAAATTGACCTAATTAATTATTTTAAACCAGTTTTTACATCAGGATTGATTCAAGAAAAATTGAAATGATATATAGAGGATTTAAAAACTATATGGAAAGAAATCTAAAATTATTATAAAGTAGCACAATAAAAAGGGTTTAATGATGTTTTTATGTTTCACAGGGTTTATTCCTTTTTTATATTTTTATCCACAAAAAACACAAAATGTTAAACTTTTTAAAATATTTTGGCATCGTTTTGCAGTGCAATTATAAATCCCTAACTTGCGCAATCTTAAATTTTGACATTAAACATAATGATTTACAATGATTTATAAAACAATATCCCTGATGTTAATTGGATTTTTTTTCTTTACAATTAACTCCGCATTTTCTCTTAAACCAAAAAGTACAAAATTAACTGAAACCATTGTCAATAATAGTATAGAGGCTAAAGCAGAAGCCGTTTACAATCATTTGATGACCAATAATTTTATGCTTCCCAACAAAATAAGCTTCACAACAGCTATGGAAGGCTACTTTAGGTTGAAAGAAGAAGGAGTTATTCAAAAAGATATTTTAACCCTTGTTGATTATAGTTTGTCTTCCAATGAAAATAGGTTATGGGTAATCGACCTAAAAAATAACATTATTTTATTCCAGTCTTTGGTTTCTCATGGCAGAAATTCTGGTAATGAATTTGCGGCCAATTTTTCCGATAAACCGGAATCTTATCAAAGTAGCTTAGGGTTTTATGTAACCGGAGAAACTTATTATGGCAAACATGGCTATTCTTTGCGATTGGACGGTTTGGAAAAAGGAGTTAACAGCAACGCCAGGGCAAGAGCTATTGTTGTGCACGGCGCTGATTATGTTTCTGAAAAATTTGCCCAACAAAACGGAAGATTGGGTAGAAGCTTGGGCTGTTTGGCTTTGTCGCAAGAACTTACAAAAGAGGTTATAGACACCATTAAAGACAAATCTTGTTTGTTTGTTTATTATCCTTCATAATATATAAGACATTAAATATTAAATATATAATATTGAAATAGCCTTCGGTGATTTTAATATTGTTTTAAAAAAGTCTTTATGCTCTTTTCTAAAAACGGAACGGTCTTTTTTATTTAGGCGTATAAAATTTAATTTAATCCAACTTTTTATACAAATCCATATCCAAACTGTAAAGGTCATCTCTAAATTGCAAAGTGCCTTTTTCACTCCAAGCGGTCCAATATAAAATATGGACGTAAACGTCTTTCTTTAAATTTACCTGTTTAGTTTCATTGGTGTTTATGGCTTCCATAATTTGATCTAAACTCCATTTTTCTGAATCTTCCAATAAGTATTCTGTAAGTTCAAACGGATTTTGAACCCGAATGCAGCCTGAACTCAATGCGCGAATATCTTTTTCAAAAAAACCTCTGGTATTGGTGTCGTGAAGATAGACAGTAAATCGGTTTGGAAACATAAATTTTACCAATCCCAATGAATTATGATCGCCCGGACTTTGGACATAACGATAATTATTTGCGTTTTTTATATTCCAATTCCAAGGACTTACCACCTGATTGTTGGCGTTATAAATGGTAATATTTTTACTGCTGAAATAATTTCGGTCTCTGGCCGCGGCCGGTACAACATCTTTTTTTAAAATGGTTGGAGGAACCGTCCAGGTTGGATTGAAAATTAAATGGGTAAGTTTGGACGATAAAACCGGTGTTTTCCTTGCTGGTTTGCCTATAATTACTTTATGAGTTCTTGCCGTGTCGTTGTTTTTTACAACGCGCATCGTATAATCGGGAATGTTAATAATAATGTATTCACGCTCAAATTCTCTTGGATACCATCTCCAGCGCTCCATATTCACGATGATTTGTTTTTTTCGTTGTTCTTTTGAAAAGTTTAAGGCGTCTAAAGTTCCTTCGCCAATAACACCATCGGCACCAAGTCCGTGGCGAATTTGAAATTTCCTAACCCCCAATTCCGTAGCTTTATCGTAAATATCGTTAATGGTGTCTAAAGGTTTTAAATCTTTCCAAAAAATTAATTTTTTCTTCACCTCAATAACAACAGCGTTGGTGTCGTTTAATACAATTTTGCCTTTTACTTCAATTTTTTTAAAATGGTCTTTTGGTAGGTCATTAATAATTTTAAGTGCGGCTTTTAACCGTTTGTAAACAATATGATTTGGTGAAACAGCATTTACGGCATAATCAAAGGAATCTTTTTTCTGAAAATTGAGCAGCAAATCATTAAAGTTATTCTTGTTTTCTTTTAATTCCCAATTGCTGTAAAGTTTATTTGGATTTAAATTTCCTTTGCTCACTTTTTGAATATAACGACTTAAATTTTCAGTCAGCAAAATATCATAATCTATCAATGCTGAATTCGATAAATTGTCGATTTTTTCTTCTGAATTTTGTATTTTTTTTAAGTCGAAATCTTTAGGAAACAAGCCTTCTTGATTTACAGTATTGAATAGGGCAATGATGTTTTCTCGATTTGAATTGGCCAACCAAAATGTTTTATTTTGATTTGTATGATAAAAGGAAATAACGCTTGAATCTTTTAAGGAAGCTATTTTAGCCGAATCGATTGGAATGATTTTTCCGGCTTTGGTAATTTCAATTTTAGGAATCAGCACAACTTTAGGCGGCACTTTCTCTTTGCAAGAAATAAGAAGTAAGAGCATAAAAAAAAATACAGAAAATACTTTCATGGCTTCATGGAGGTTTCATTGCAAAGATAAGGATTTCGCCCTTCGAAAGCAACATTAGCTGAATCGATTTTTAATGGAGAAACTGATTGAAAATCTATAAAATGCCTAGACAAATCTCATTATATTTTACGTAATTATTAGCAATAATCATAAAAAATACACAAATAAACCAACGCCTAATATTTTGGATGTCGTAGTATTTCAACCTAAAAACCGAATAATATTTAGATAATATTCCGCGATTTTCGTCAAATTGGCGAATATCAAAAATCATTTTTATAAATCAAAAGAGAAATAAACACTGAGAATAGTTTATAAAATTGCGTTTATTATTGGTTCATATCTAAAAATACTGATTATTATTCAATAAAATTATCAAATAAATAATCTAATGAAACGAGGGTAACTTCATGTCAAACGCTTCAAAAATAAAATAAAATAAAAACAGAAATGGCTTTCAAAAATGTAAACTTCCAAATCCAATAAGAAATACATTATAAAAGTAGTTTGGGTATCGTAGTTCATCAGTTATTGAATTGACATTTTTATTGTTTTTTATAATTTTGCACCCGTTCTTGCAACCATAACCACTTATTTGGTTGCAAAAAAAGAAATTGACTAAAAAAACAGTAAAATGAGTACTACATTATTTGATAAAGTTTGGGATTCACATGTGATTCGAAAAATTAACGACGGACCCGATGTGTTGTTTATCGACAGACATTTGATTCATGAAGTTACAAGTCCGGTGGCTTTTCTGGGATTAAAAAGCAGACATAACACCGTGTTGTATCCAAACAGAACTTTCGCTACAGCTGATCATAACACCCCAACCATCAACCAACATTTGCCGGTTGAAGATCCGTTATCCGCAAATCAGCTAAAAGCATTGGAACAAAATGCTGCAGAATACGGAATTACACATTGGGGATTGGGCCATCAAAAAAATGGAATTGTCCACGTTGTGGGACCTGAAAACGGAATTACGCTTCCCGGCGCAACCATAGTTTGCGGAGATTCACACACTTCAACACACGGTGCTTTTGGGGCAGTCGCTTTTGGTATTGGAACTTCAGAAGTTGAAATGGTGCTGTCTTCACAATGCATTATGCAACCAAAGCCAAAAAAAATGAGGATTAACGTAAATGGGAAACTCGGTTTTGGAGTTACGCCAAAAGACGTGGCTTTGTTCCTAATTTCTAAACTATCAGCATCAGGCGCCACTGGCTATTTTGTGGAATATGCCGGCGATGTTTTTAAAAATATGAGTATGGAAGGGCGAATGACCGTGTGCAATTTAAGTATTGAAATGGGAGCCCGCGGTGGTATTATTGCACCCGATGAAAAAACGTTTAACTATGTGGAAGGCCGATTGTTTACGCCAAAAGGAGCTGCTTGGGATAAAGCAATGGTTTATTGGAAAACACTGAAAACAGATGCTGACGCCGTTTTTGATAAAGAAATTACTTTTGATGCAAATGAAATAGAACCGATGATTACCTACGGAACAAATCCGGGAATGGGAACAAGCATTTCAAGCTATATTCCAAAAGCGGAATCGGTTGAAGGCGGAGTTGCTTCATACAGAAAATCGCTCGAATATATGGGATTTCATGAAGGAGACAAGATGATTGGAAAAAAAGTGGATTTTGTGTTTCTGGGAAGTTGTACCAACGGAAGAATTGAAGATTTCAGGGCGTTTGCTTCTATTGTTAAAGGAAGAAAAAAAGCCGATAATATTACCGCTTGGTTGGTTCCCGGCTCTCACGATGTGGAAGCGAAAATAAAGGAAGAAGGATTGTTAGACATTTTCACCGCAGCCGGATTTGAATTGCGTGAACCGGGCTGTTCTGCCTGTTTGGCGATGAACGACGATAAAGTTCCCCCAGGAAAAGTGGCAGTAAGCACTTCAAACAGAAATTTTGAAGGACGCCAAGGCCCCGGTTCCAGAACTTTGTTGGCAAGTCCGTTAGTGGCAGCAGCAACTGCCGTTACCGGTGTTTTAACCGATCCAAGAACGTTACTTTAATGAACAATTAATAATTAAAAATTAAAGGTTAGAAGTTAAATTAAGGAAATCAAAAACTTTAAACTTTAAACTTTAAACTCAAAACTAACAAAATGGCTTACGATAAATTTGAAATATTAAAAAGCACCGCAGTGCCTTTACCTGTTGAAAATGTGGATACCGACCAAATTATTCCGGCACGTTTTTTAAAGGCGACTGAGCGCATAGGCTTTGGCGACAATCTTTTTAGAGATTGGAGATACAATGCAGACAATTCCCCAAAAACAGATTTTGTGTTAAACAACCCAATTTATAAAGGGAAAATATTGGTAGGAGGCAAAAACTTCGGTTCAGGTTCTTCAAGGGAACACGCTGTTTGGGCTGTTTACGACTACGGATTCAGATGCGTGGTTTCGAGCTTTTTTGCCGATATTTTTCGGGGAAATTGCTTGAATATTGGCGTATTAGCGGTGCAGGTGAGTGCTGAATTTTTAGACAAAATTTTTACAGCAATTAAATCGAATCCGGATGCGGAATTGGAGATAAATCTGCCAAACCAAACCATTACTTTACTGGAAAGCGGTGAAAAAGAATCGTTTGATATCAATTCCTACAAAAAGGAAAATATGCTAAATGGCTATGATGATATCGATTATTTAACCAAAATGAAAGCAGAAATTCAGGATTTTGCCGAAGCAAGACCTTTTTAAAAGAAAGGATTCATTGGTGCAAGAATTTACTAAATTTCAAAATTAACATGAAAAGAAGAAAAATTGAAATCATGGATACCACACTTCGCGATGGTGAACAAACATCCGGAGTCTCTTTTTCTGCAGCGGAAAAGCTCACCATAGCAAAGCTTTTACTGGAAGAACTTCATGTGGACAGAATTGAAATTGCTTCCGCAAGAGTTTCAGAAGGTGAATTTCACGCAGTAAAAAACATCACCGAGTGGGCAAAAAAACATGGCTATTTGAATCGGGTAGAAACGCTTACTTTTGTTGATGGCGGCCAGTCGATTGAATGGATGAAAAAATCAGGAGCAAAAGTTCAAAATTTGTTAACCAAAGGTTCTCTAAATCACTTAACCCATCAGCTTAAAAAAACACCCGAGCAACATTTTGCCGAAATAAAAGAAACCATTGAATTGGCGCAAAAGGAAGGAATAGCCACCAACGTTTATTTGGAAGACTGGAGCAATGGAATGCGAAATTCACCTGAATATGTTTTTCAATATTTGGCGTTTTTAGCTACGCAACCAATAGCCAGAATCTTATTGCCAGACACACTTGGCGTTTTAAGGCCCAAAGAAACCTATCAGTATTTTTCAAAAATAACGGCAAAATATCCACATTTACATTTCGATTTTCACGCGCACAACGATTACGATTTGAGTGTGGCAAATGTCATGGAAGCCATTGATGCAGGTGCAAAAGGATTGCACATTACCGTGAACGGAATGGGAGAACGCGCCGGCAATGCGCCATTGGCAAGCGTTGTTGCTGTAATCAACGACTTCTATAAAAATGAAGTTGAAATTTCTGTAAAAGAAACTTCTTTATATTCTGTAAGCAAACTGATTGAAGCGTTTTCAGGCATCAGAGTTCCTGCGAATAAACCGATTGTAGGTGAAAATGTATTCACCCAAACTGCCGGAATTCACGCCGATGGCGACAATAAAAATAATCTGTATTTCAACGATTTATTGCCCGAACGCTTCGGAAGAAAGCGCTCTTATGCCTTGGGAAAAACTTCGGGAAAAGCAAATATTGAAAAAAACCTTCAGGAATTGGGACTCGAATTAAATCAAGAAGATTTGAAAAAAGTAACCCAACGCATTATTGAATTGGGCGATCAAAAGGAAATGGTTTCAAAAGAAGATTTGCCTTATATCATTTCCGATGTGCTGAACAGCAATTTGTATCAGGAAAAAATCATTGTTGAATCCTATGTTTTAACGCATTCCAAAGGCTTAAAACCTTCCACAACAATTGCCGTAAAAATGGATGGACAGTTGTATGAAGAACACGCGTATGGCGATGGACAATTTGATGCTTTTATGAATGCCTTGCACAAAATATACAAAAAGAAGAAAAGGGCCTTGCCAAAATTGGTGGATTATGCGGTTAGGATTCCTCCGGGAAGCAATTCCGATGCCTTATGTGAAACCATTATCACTTGGCAAAACGAGGAAAAAAGATTTATTACCAGAGGATTGGATTCAGACCAAACGGTTTCCGCAATTAAAGCCACCCAAAAAATGTTGAATATTTAAAATAATAAAAATTAGGGCCTGCCTGTCTTTTCGGTTGGCGTTTCCCTACGGGTCGGGCTTTTCGCTGCAATCTGCCATTGCCTCGTTCCTCGCAATGTCAGGATTTCCGTTTCAATCCCTAACGCAGTTTGAATTAATAATTAAAAAATAATGATGAATAATTTAAATTGGATATTGGTTTTTTTAGCGCACTTTGCGGTTTTATCTTTGCGAACTTTGCGTTTAATAATCCAAAATTTGTAATCCAAAATTCAAAATTATTCAATAATACAATAAATATCTATATATGAAATTGACTATAGCACTTTTAGCCGGTGACGGAATTGGTCCGGAAGTAATCGCACAAGCGGTAAAGGTTTGTGACGCCATTGCGGTTAAATTTAACCACGAAATAGCTTGGAAGCCAGCACTTACCGGTGCGGCAGCCATTGATGCCGTTGGAGATCCGTATCCCGACGAAACCCATGAAATTTGCCTAAAAGCCGATGCGGTACTTTTTGGAGCCATTGGTCATCCGAAATATGACAATGATCCTTCCGCAAAAGTGCGTCCGGAACAAGGCTTGCTAAAAATGCGCAAAAAATTGGGATTGTTCGCGAACATCAGACCCACATTTACATTTCCTTCATTAATAGACAATTCTCCTTTAAAAAGGGAACGTATTGAAGGAACCGATTTGGTTTTTTTAAGGGAATTGACAGGTGGCATTTATTTTGGTGAAAAAGGAAGAAAAGATGGTGGAGAAACAGCATTTGACACCTGCACTTATACAAGAGAAGAAGTCATTCGATTGGCAAAAAAAGGCTTTGAATTGGCCATGACGCGCACAAAAAAATTGTGTTGTGTGGATAAGGCAAATGTAATGGAAACGTCAAGATTATGGAGAGAAACCGTGCAAGCCATGGAAAAAGATTATCCCGAAGTAACGGTTTCTTATGAATTTGTTGATGCAGTAGCCATGCGTTTGGTGCAATGGCCAAATAGTTATGATGTATTAATTACAGAAAATTTATTTGGCGATATTTTAACTGATGAAGCTTCCGTAATTTCTGGCTCTATGGGATTAATGCCCAGCGCATCTGTTGGAACTGAAAATCAATTATTTGAACCAATTCACGGTTCATACCCACAAGCAACAGGATTGGATATTGCAAACCCTTTAGCAACAGTTTTATCTGCTGCAATGATGTTTGAAATGGCTTTTGGTTTAATTGAAGAAGCTGAAGCTATTAAAGAAGTGGTAAACAAATCTCTTGAGCAAGGAATTGTTACGGAAGATTTATCAGGCAAAAACAAAGCGTATAAAACAAGCGAGGTTGGAAATTGGTTGGTAAAAAATTTGTAATAAATTTGCCAACATAATATATTGGGAAAAAATTAAAAGATTCAGTTTTAAAAATATTTAAAAGCACTTTCCGAAAGAATGGAAAGTGTTTTTTTGTTATAATACGGGAGGTGTTTTATGATTGTTACTAATTGCTTTTGCATACGCTATTTGATATTTTAAAAACCACTTTTTATAATTTGTTTATAAATTAATAAACGCAACTGTTTAAAGATGAGGTAAAAAATATTACTTTTAACATTGAAGGTTGAATAGGAAAGGTAAAAAAATATAATTTTAAAGCTAAATATTCTTGATCCCAAAAGGTAACTTATGAGAAAGCACTTCATAGCATTAGCCGTTTGTTTAGTTGGAGGTTTTTTTTATGGTTATGGACAGCAAGATTGTTCTAATGCATTA
>JAAFHC010000067.1 GCA_010906935.1 Gelidibacter sp. | reverse complement strand
AATCAATGACTGCAATTTTTAAAGATTATCCAGAAGCTGATTTTGTAATTGCAGGTCATACTGATAGTGTAGGTTCTGACAAATCAAACCAATTATTGTCTGAAAGAAGAGCAGCCGCTGTTAGAGATTATTTGATTTCAAACGGTATCAATGCTGATAGATTTACATCTGTTGGTTTCGGAGAAAACAAACCGATAGACACTAATAAAACACCTGCAGGCCGTCATAACAACAGACGTACTGAAGTTACTTTAGCGAACTAATAATTAAACTTTTATTTCATTAAAAGTGGAATCGCCTAAAAAATTAATTTTTTAGGCGATTTTTTTTGTAATTATTTCAAAGGCAATCCACAATCTTTTTAAATCTTAAACCACAAACTCAATTTCAAAATAATCATTCACGTCAATCACCATCATTCCTGCTTCTTCAGCGGCATTCATGCCTAATATGCCATCTTCAAAAACAACGCAATCTTGTGGTTTAATACCCATTAATTCCGCGCATTTTAAAAAAGTTTCGGGATGGGGTTTATGGTTTATAATATCATCGGCGGTGATAACAATATCAAAATAATTTTCTAATCCGATAATTTCCAAGGTTTTTTGTGCACCATTTTTAGTGCTTCCGGTTCCGATTGACATTGGCAAAATGGTATGATATTTCCTAATAACATCGGTAATCACTTCAATTTCTTTGGTTAAATCAACCAAAGTTTTAAAATGGTCCTCCTTCACTTTTCCAACGATCCCGGGATTCATTTTAGTACCAAACATTTCGTTTAGTTTTTCAATGGTGGCCCTTCTCGGCATTCCAGTCAGTTGCATAAACAGCGCAGCATTAAAGTCAATTCCGTAAGGGATTACAGCCTTTCTCCAGGATATAAAATGGTTTGGCATAGTATTGGCGATGGTGCCGTCTAAATCGAAAATAAGTGCTTTTGCCTGATGGGGTATTTTAATCATAATTAAATTTAAGCTGCAAAAGTAAAGGTTTTAGTACAATTTGATCCTTTTGTTGACGATTTTAAAGTTATTTTAACGTTACGCAAAAACCGCTAAATGGCTTCATACAATTTGCCTGGCAATGGTTTTACCATGCCTTTCATTTCCAAATTAAACAATAGTGAGGTGGTTTGATGAATGGGCAATTTGCAGTTTAATGAAATTAAATCGATGAGTTCTTTGCCGTTTTGTGCCAAAAAATCATACAACAACTGTTCGTTTTCTGTTAATTCAACAAAAAGTTGCTTTTGAATGGTTTTTTTTACATTTTTCGGACTTTCCCAATTCAGCATGTCAATTAAATCTTTTGCGGAGGTTAAAATGGCGGCCTTGTTGTTTTTAATTAAATCATTGCAACCTTTACTATACAAATCGGTACTTCTTCCGGGAACTGCAAAAACATCTCTGCTGTAAGAATTCGCAATATCTGCAGTGACTAAAGAACCACCTTTTTCGGCAGATTCAATAATGATGGTAGCTTCGGACATGCCAGCGACAATTCGATTTCGTTTTAAAAAATTTTCACGCTGGGGCTGGTCGTTGTGCCAAAAATCTGTTAGAAATCCGCCATTTTTATGAATTTCAGCAATGTACTTTTTATGAATTTTCGGATACACTTCTTCAAATCCATGCGCCAAAACGCCAATGGTTTGAAGGTTGTTTTTAAGGGCTGATTTGTGCGCGCAAATATCTATGCCGTAAGCAAAACCGCTTACAATAATTGGATTGTACTCTTTTAAATCTGCTATCAATTTTTCGCAAAAATCCCTGCCGTAACTTGTAATTTGCCGCGTTCCTACAATGCTAATGATTGGTCCAGTATTTAAATCGATATTCCCTTCTTCAAATAGCAGAATTGGCCCATCTATGCAATGTTTGAGTCTTTCCGGATAATTTTTATCCGTGAAATAGCGCGTTTGAATATTGTTATTCTGTAGGTATTTAAGTTCTTTTTCGGCTTCAATTAAATTTTCTTTATCAAATATATTTTTTACGGAAATTGTGCCAAAACCAAAAATATCTTCGATGTTTCTTCGTTTTTCTTTGAACACTTCTTTTGCGCTTCCGCAGTGAGCAATTAACTTTTTAGCGGTAATGTCACCAATACCTCTAGCACGCTGCAACGCCAAAACGTACAGCAAATCTTCTTCTAGCATATTTTAACAATTTGAGTGTCAATATATAAAATTATTGTTAATAAAAATTACGCCAACTTATAAATTTACTGACAGTTTTTTATATATTTGTTTCAATGACGACAGCAAACTACATAAGCGATTTATTATACCGATACGAATGTGTGATTGTGCCTAATTTTGGCGGTTTTGTAACCAACGAAATTCCGGCAAAAGTGAATCATTTTACGCATACTTTTTATCCGCCTTCAAAACAGCTTACTTTCAATTCCCATTTGCAAAATAATGACGGATTGCTGGCAAATTATGTGGCTGCCGCCAAAAAAATTTCCTATTCAGAAGCGTTGGTTGCTATTGAAAAAGAAGTCGTTGAATGGAAACTTTTGATGAATGTTGAAGTGCTTGAATTGGAAAATATTGGATCTTTCAAATTAAATAAAGAACGTAAACTCATTTTTGAACCTACAAACTCCCTCAATTATTTAACTTCCTCATTTGGATTGGGTTCTTATGTTTCACCGGCCATAAAACGCGTTGTTTACAAAGAAAAAATTAAGCAGTTAGAACCATTTTTAACTCAAGAAACCAAACGAAAAACACCTGCATTTATTAAATATGCGGCAACTGCGGCAATCCTTTTTTCTTTGGGCACTGTTGGCTGGAACGAATACCAAAAAATAGCGTATAAAAATCTAGTTGCCGAGGCCGAACATCAACAAAAGAAAGTTGAAAAAACCATACAGGAAGCAACGTTTGTGATTGCCAATCCATTGCCTGCAATTACCTTAAATATCACCAAAGAAACCTATAATTACCACATTATCGCCGGTGCTTTCAGAGCGCCTGAAAATGCAGAGAAAAAATTGCAACAATTGCTTGAAAAAGGATATAATGCCAAAATTTTGGGCGTAAATAAGTGGGATTTAACCCAGGTTGCCTTCGAAAGTTTTACCACCGAAGAAGAAGCGATAAATAAAATGCGCATCATTCATAAAACGGAGTCTCAAGAAGCTTGGTTATTGGTTAAAGAATACTAATCTTCAACTTTTAAAGAAGCTTTATCTTCCATAAAATAGCGATATTTTTCCGAAAAAATTCAATAAACCATGGCAAAAACACCCAAAGAATCTTTAACAATATTAACTGATATTGTTTTGCCCGCAGACACCAATCCCTTGGGGAATTTATTTGGAGGGGAATTATTGGCACGAATGGATAGGGCTTGCAGTATTTCAGCACGCCGTCATTCGCATCAAATAGTTGTTACGGCATCGGTAAATCATGTGGCTTTTAACAACGTTGTCCCAGTGGGAAGTGTGGTGACTATTGAAGCAAAAGTTTCTCGTGCTTTTAAATCGTCTATGGAAATTTATGTGGATGTTTGGATTGAAGATTTACAATCTCAAGTGCGTTCTAAAGTAAATGAAGGGATTTATACCTTTGTGGCTGTTGATAAAATGGGAAAACCTGTTGCTGTTCCGCAAATAAAACCCGAAACCGCTCTTGAAAAAGATCGTTATGAAGGCGCTTTACGCCGCAAACAATTAAGCTTAATCTTATCCGGAAAAATGAAACCAACTGACGCTGAAGAATTGCGGGCGTTGTTTGTTGGATAGCATTGCGTTATTGTTATAGGTTATAGGTTATAGGTTATAGGTTATAGGTTAAATGTTATACGTTAAATGTTATAGGTTATATGTTATATGTTAAATGTTATAAGTTAAATGTTAGAAGTTAGATATTAGAAGTTAGATATTAGAAGTTGTTGGCAAATCACCAACAATCTAAAATTACATCTTATAAATCCAGGAGGCAGGGTTTTCTGTGGTTACATTTCGAGACAACACAAATCCTAAAATTGTTTTTCCTGTAATTTTATCTGTAAAAATAGTGCCAATTTCTTGTTTGGTTTTTACTTTTTCACCTACATGCACAAATACATTTTCCAAATTTTTATAGACCGAAATATAATCCCCGTGTTGAATTAATACGGCTTTTAAATTACCGCCCAATACTTGAACCGACAAAACAGTTCCTTCAAAAACAGCGCGCGCTTTACTGCCACTGTCTGTGGTAATTCTTACGCCATTGCTTTGTATGGTGGCTGTTTTTACAACAGGATGTGGCTGTTTTCCGTAATAGGTAGAAACATATCCTTTTTCAACAGGCCAAGGCAATTGTCCTTTATTAGAAGTAAATTTTGTAGCCAATTCCTTTGCTTCGGCAGTAAGGGTAAAGGTTGTGGATGAAGGTTTTGAAGTGTTTTTATTGGAAGCAATAATGGCATCTCTAATTATTTTATCTATTTGTGCATCAATCTTTCTTTCTTCCCTTTGAAATTGCGTAATTTGCCTTTTGTATTTATTTTCCTTGTCCTTTACCTGACTCAATAAACCTTCCTGTTCCTTTTTTTCTTTTTGGATAACAACTTGCTCTTGCTTCTGTTCAGATAAAAGGTCTTGTTTTTGCTTCTTTTTTGAAATTAACGTGTCGGTTAAGACCTGAATTTCTATTGTTTTCAGTTGAATTTCTTCCGCCTGATTTTTTCTGAAACTGGAATATTGTTTCATATACTGAAAGCGTTTGTAACCCTGATAAAAATTTTCGGAAGAAAGCAAAAACATAATTCTGCTGTTTTGGGACTTGCTCTTGTACGATTTAAAAATCATTTGCGCATAATCTTTTTTCAGCGCCTCTAAATTTCGTTGGTTTTTGTTTATTTCAAGTTGATTGGTATAAATTTCATTTCCAAGTTCAGAAGATTCATGGGAAATAACTGTAATTAATTCTTCCCTTTTCTTGATTTTCTCATTTAAATCCTTAACCTCAACCAATAAATTTTTTTCTGCTTTTTTTGTGGTTTTAAGCAAACCGTCTAAATAAACAATCTCCTTTTTAATTTGATTTTTACGCGCCTCCAAATTATCACGTTTTGTGTTTTGGGCCGAAATTCCCGCACTTAAAAACAGTGCTGAAAAAATAAAAATGTACTTAATTTTAAACTGCATTATTTTAAACTAATTTCTTTGTAACCTGAGGGAATCTCAAAAGGAAACGTTAATTCTTCATTAAATTCAACCGACTTATATTCAATATTTATGGTGGTTAAATTAGTGTGATCCGTGGCTCTTATATTAATGTTTTCGGGAAACTGCTCTCCCTTTATGTTTTTATAGTTTGCGTAGGAAACGGAAAGCATTTGTTGCTTTTCAGTATTGGTAATTTCTTGTCGGTTTAGTTTGAAATTATCTGGATTCAAAAAAAACAAAATGCCAAACAACTCATTATCCTTTATTGGTGATAATTGGTACAATTGATTGTCGATTTTAGAATCATATTTTTCCTTTTTTAAGTTTAAAACGGCTTGTCCCAACAAAATATTTTGAACTTTTTGATAATCCAATTCCGTTCCAAGCCATTTACTTAACATTGAAAAGTCACCATCATAATAAGTGCCCTTTAATTTTTCATAATAACTCACTCTATCTGGTGTTATTTTAAGTTTTGCCAAAGGAAATCCCAACTTGGTGGCACTCATCCAAATAGTTTTATCCATATCAATTCGAAGTTTAATATTGACAGAGGTTGACATTTTATTGTCGGAATATTTGGCATTCAAATTGGCATTCACCGTTTTCTGATTGAATTTATTGTCGTAGTGATTGCTTATTATTTTTTTGGTGGAAATATCTTCAATACCGTCCATATTTGTCAAACTTTTTTTGCTTTTGCACGAAGAAAGTGCAAGTAATATTAATATCGCTATTTTAAAATAATGTCTCATCTATATTTATTTTCTTAACGCAGCGGATCTTTGTTTGAATTTTATTGCTTCGCTTTTGTTTCCCAACTTTTCATGACTTACGGAAAGTTGTTCGTAAAAATCGGCTTCCATTGCGCTGTTATCGATAACAAAATCAATGCCAATACTTAAAACGGCAATTGCTTCGTTATATTTTCCCAGCCTATTTAGCGCCAAACCATTCATTTTATATAAAAAAGGCTGCTCTGGAAACAATTCCAACGCCTCTCTGCTCTCGGCATAAACCTGTTCAAAAAGCGCCTCTTTTTCTTCTCTAATCAAAATTTCCTGCACTATTTTATATTCTTTTTTTTCTGAATATAATTTTTTTAATGTTTCAATATCCGCCTTTTCAGTTGGAATTTCTGCAGGTTTTTCAATCTTTTTCTGAACTGCTTTTCGGTTTTCAAGAAAACTTTTGAACGATTTTAAACGCAATGTTGCCATAGCGTTTTCTTCCATTTTTACAATCAATGCTTCCGCCAAATCAAAATTTTGATTTTGAATGTAAAGAAACACCAATTCTTCGGATTCTTTTGGCTGAATTTTCAATATCTTTTTTTGAACTTCAATGGCTTTGTTGAAATTTCGCAGCGCTTTTAAAACGGCCACTTTATGTTGCAACAAATACCTGTTTTCAGGTTCTTGCTGCAAAGCTTTATCAATAAATAATTCTGCCTCAAAATAATTGTTTAACTCCAAATGGTTTTTTGAAAATTCAAAAAAAACAGCAACATTAGTAGCATCTATTGCATTGCACAATTCCAAACTTTCAATGGCTTTTCCATAATTTTTTATGGCTTTTTGTTTTAGCGCTTCAAAAAAATGCGTTTGAAATTTTAAGTCGTTTTCTTCTTCTGTATTTATATTCTGAGCATAGGAAAAAATCGAAATGAATATCATTCCAATGACTATTTTTCGATGCAAATTCTTAGTTCCCATACAGCGTTGCAATATACAATTTATTCAAGTTAAAAAATGTTAATTAGGTGGTTCAAAAAGTGAAAATAGCATCGAGGAAAGAGATTTTGGCAATAGATGATTTTTAAGTTTTTTACTTTTTTAACTATTAATTCCCCCTTCGGGGGTTAAATCCCCTTTGGAATTGCATCAATTAATTTTTGGGCATATGCCGTCTTTGGCGATTCATAAATGGCATCGGCGTCGCCAATTTCTTCAATTTTACCGTTGCTCATCACCACCAACTGATCGGCCATGTATTTTACGACTGCCAAATCATGGGAAATAAAAATGTAGGTGAAGCCAAAGTCGGCTTTTAATTCATTCAGCAGATTTAACACCTGCGCCTGTACCGAAACATCGAGCGCCGAAACCGATTCGTCGCAAATAATTAGCTTAGGTTTTAGGACAATCGTTCTCGCAATGCCAATCCGCTGCCGTTGTCCGCCCGAAAACTCGTGCGGATAGCGGTAAAAATGTTCTGCTTGCAACCCAACGCGTTCCAACAATTCAAAAACATATTTTTTTCGTTCTTCAGCTGAATTTAATATTCCGTGAACTTTCATAGGTTCCATCAATGCTTCACCAACTGGAATTCTTGGATTGAGGGAAGAAAACGGATCTTGAAAAATGATTTGCACTTCTTTTCTAAAATCCTTCAGCTCCTTTTTTGAAAGATTCGTGACATCCTTTTCCTTGTAAAAAATTTGTCCTTTAGTCGCTTTTTCCAAATGCAAAATAGTGCGTCCTAAAGTGGTTTTCCCACAACCCGATTCGCCAACCAATCCTAAAGTTTCCCCTTCAAAAAGTTGAAAAGACACTTCGTCAACTGCCTTTACCGGATTGGCTTTTCCGAAGAAAAAAGGTTTTTCGGTATTGAAATAAGTCGCTACATTTTTAACTTCCAACAATGGTTTTGTAGCATAAATTTTGGTGTGAAAATTGTTGCGCTGTTGTTTTGTATATACTTCATGGTCAACCGTATTTTCTATGAAATCTTTTACGGTGGGCAACTTTTTTAGGCGTTCTTTTAAGTTGGGTTTTGAATTGATGAGCGCTTTGGTATAGTTGTGAACAGGATTTTTAAAAACCTGGGTTGCATTTCCCTGCTCCACAATTTTCCCTTGATACATCACCAAAACGGTATCCGCTATTTCTGAAACCAAGGCCAAGTCGTGCGTAATAAAAATAATGCTCATTTCAGTTTCTTGCTGAAGCGCTTTCAACAGTTCAATAATTTCCTTTTGAATGGTGACATCCAACGCCGTGGTTGGCTCATCGGCAATTAAAATTTGTGGTTTGCAGGCAATCGCCATCGCAATCATCACCCGCTGTTTTTGTCCGCCAGAAAGTTGATGCGGATATTGACTAAACATGGTTTCGGCTCTTGGCAATTTCACTTTATGAAAAAGTTCAATAACCTGATTTTTAGCTTCCTTTTTCGAAAGTTTTTTATGCTGCAATAAAATTTCCTGAACCTGATATCCGCAAGTTAAACTCGGATTTAAAGAACTCATAGGTTCTTGAAAAATCATGGAGATTTTATTTCCCCTAATTTTCTGAAACTCGTTTTCTGAAGCGGTTTGTAAATTGGTGTTGTTGAATAAAATGTCGCCGGTTATGGTAGCGTTTTTTGGAAGCAATCCCAAAATAGCCAAAGCCGTAACCGATTTTCCGCTACCTGATTCGCCAACAATTCCCATAATTTGTTGTGAATTCAATTCAAATGAAACCTCATTAACCACCTTATTTTGGTCGAATGAAATTGATAAATTCTGAACTTTTAAAATAGGTTCCATTGGGTTAACATTGGTGTTTCTGCAAAACAAAAAACTTGTTTCTCTTGGCACGAATATAGCCAAATTTGAACAAATTTAAGAATCGTAGTTTTATTTTTAAAGGGGAAAATTACTGTTTACTTGCTTTTTTTGATTTCTTCATAGATTTCAATCCATTCTTTTACGGATACTTTTTTTGAAAGTTCTGCAATTAGCTCGAACGGAATTTGATCCATTTTTTTAAATCTCAGGCAACTTTTCCCCATATCCAATTTTGTGTTGCTATGTTTTGGATATTCTTGAACAAACCAATTCATGAGTTTTTGGTTTGCGTACAAACCCATATGGTAAACCGAAATAAAATTTTTCTGGGAAGCAATATTCATAAATGGAAGTGGCAATTTAGGGTCACAATGATAGCCATTTGGGTAAATTGAATGCGGCACAACATAGCCAATCGTTCCATAACTCAACGTTTCCTCAAATCCTTTTGGCAAGTTGTTAAGTATTGTTTTTCTCAATTTGTTCATCACTTGCTTTCGGTCATCGGGCAGCTTATTTATATATTCATCCGGAGTATTGGCTTCAATTTTCATATCCACATATTTAGAATTCTTAATTGGCTTAAAACACACTAATATTGTTGCTAATTTAACAAAGAATTTTTACAAATAGCTTGTTCTAACCTGCGTTAGCGATTGGAGTGGTATACTTTTTTGGAGTGAAACGCAGAAAAAGATATAACGGAAAGCGCGACCCGCAGGGTAACGCCCTCCGAAAAGGCGGGCAGGCCCAAAAATTTCAAGTAGCTGTTCTCAAAATTGTTTCTCGGCTTTTATTGTGTACTTTTGCAAAAATTTGAAATATGAATTATTTATCCGTTGAAAATATATCGAAATCTTTTGGTGAAGTGGCGCTTTTTAGCAATGTTTCATTCGGCATAAATAAAGATCAAAAAATTGCATTTATCGCCAAAAACGGTACGGGAAAAACCACCATATTGAACATTATTGCCGGATTGGCGAGTCCGGACAGCGGACAAGTGGTGTCGCGCAAGGGCATGAAAATTGAGTATTTATCGCAGGAAGACAATTTAGACGACAGTTTAACGGTGGAGGAAACCATTTTTAATTCGGACAATGAGACGCTAAAAGTGATTGAGGAATATGAAAAAGCGTTAAATAATCCCCATGATGAAGTTGCTTACCAAGTGGCTTTTGAAAAAATGGATAGGCTAAACGCATGGGATTTTGAAACCCAATACAAGCAAATTTTATCCAAATTAAAATTAGATGATTTAACGCAAAAAGTGAGTTCGCTTTCGGGCGGACAGCGCAAAAGATTGTCTTTGGCTGTGATTTTAATTCATAAATCGGACCTGTTAATTTTAGATGAGCCTACCAACCATTTGGATCTAGAAATGATTGAATGGCTTGAAAACTATTTTCAAAAAGAGAAAATAACCCTTTTAATGGTGACGCACGACCGTTATTTTTTGGAACGCGTTTGCAATGAAATTATTGAGTTGGACCAAGGAAATTTATACACTTACAAAGGAAATTACTCGTACTTTTTAGAGAAAAAAGAAGAGCGATTGGCGATAGAACAAGCAAGTGTTGACAAAGCCAAAAACCTGTTTGTTAAAGAATTGGAATGGATGCGCCGGCAGCCAAAAGCGCGTACCACAAAATCAAAATCGCGGATTGACGATTTTTTTATCATCAAAGAGGAAGCGCATAAACGAAGAGACAACCATAAAGTGCAGTTGGAAATTGACATGGAGCGTTTGGGTTCTAAAATTGCTGAATTTCACCACGTTTCAAAATCATTTGACGATTTGAAAATTTTGGATAAGTTCGATTATGTTTTCAAAAGAAACGAGCGCATTGGAATTATCGGAAAAAACGGCACCGGAAAATCATCATTCATAAAAATGCTCACAGGCCAAATACCCGTTGATTCAGGTAAAGTGGTGATTGGGGAAACCATAAAATTCGGACATTATTCCCAAGACGGCATTGTGGTAAAACCCGGCCAAAAAGTGATTGAAGTGATTAAGGAATTTGGGGAATATATTCCGCTGACCAAAGGACGTAAAATTTCGGCCGCACAATTGTTGGAGCGATTTATGTTCAGCAGATCGAGACAGTACGATTTTGTGGAGAAATTAAGCGGTGGCGAAAGAAAACGTTTGTATTTGTGTACCGTTTTAATCCAAAATCCGAATTTTTTAATTTTGGATGAGCCTACAAACGATTTGGATATTGTGACCTTGAACGTGCTGGAAGAATTTTTGCTCGATTTTCCCGGCTGTTTAATCGTGGTTTCTCACGACCGATATTTTATGGATAAAATTGTGGACCATCTTTTTGTGTTTAAAGGCGATGGCGTTATTGAAGATTTTCCCGGAAATTATACCGATTACAAAGTGTATGAAGATTCAAAACCTGCGGAAGAAAACACCACCACAAAAAATACAGATACAAGAAGCAAAATAGCCAACAAATCGAAATTGTCGTTTAAAGAAAAAAAGGAATTCGACAATATTGAAGGTGAAATTGAAGCTTTAACAACGCAAAAAAGTGATATTGAAGTGAAATTTTTAGACGCTTCACTTTCTGTGGAAGAAATTAATGAGCTGTCGTTAAAACTTCAGGAAATCAATAAAAAAATTGATCAAAAAGAAGGACGTTGGTTTGAGCTTTCTTCGATGTTGGAATAAGCCCCCTAGCCCAAAAAAGCCCCCTAACCCCCAAAGGGAGGACGGAGCGTAAAGAAAACAGCTGGTAGCTGTTTTTAGCGAACGAGCCAGCCGGCGGGTTGGCTTTTTTATGTTAAATGTTATAGGTTATAAGTTGAGTCATAAAACTGAAAAATAGTTGATTATTTAAACGATTAAACAGTACAACAAATCAACAATAATCCAACTATTTTTTTATTTTTCCGAAACCTTAAAGTATGATAAAAAATAGCCTTTAACATTTACAATCCAAAATACCAAAATACTAAAAAAGCTTAAACGCAAAGGCGCAAAAGACGAACGCAAAGTGCGCAAAGAATAAGCCCCCTAGCCCCCGAAGGGGGAATTGATAATTTAAAAATTGTGTTTTTCTAAAATACCAACAATCCATAATACCAAAAATCCAAAACAAGCTTACACGTGAACAATGTTCAACTCCTCAATTAAAGGTTCATTGTTAAATCGCAACAGCAATTGGGCAACGGCGATGGTATCTTTTTCGCAATAGATTGCAATGCGGGCAACGTCTTTTTCTTTGTAATAAACGCCACAAACTTCACTTCCGCTAATGTCATCTTTCGGCGAAGGAATATTTAAAATTAACGTGAGTAATTTTAAAGAAGTATAATGTTTGTAATCGCCAAATTTCCACATTTCCAAAGTATCTAAATGCGCTATTTCCCAAGGTTTTTTTCCGAATAAATTAAGTTTTTCAGGCAAGGCTATTTGATTAATGATCATACGCCTGGCGATATAAGGAAAATCAAATTCCTTGCCGTTGTGGGCGCATAATACGTGCTCGGGTTTGTTAAAATAGCTTTCCAGCAACTTTTTAAATCCGTTCAGAATAACTACTTCATCATCGCCAAAAAAAGAGGTGACGCGAAATGTTCTGTTTTTGGACTTAAAATTGACAAAATAGCCGACAGAAATACAAACGATTTTACCAAATTCAGCCCAAATTCCGGCGCGTTCGTAAAAATCCTCGGAAGTCACTTCTTCTTTACGCTGGTAGGCTGTTTTTTGGGTGAAAAGTTCCTGTTTTTCTTCAGACAATTCTGAAAAATTTTCAACTTCCGGAACGGTTTCAATATCTAAAAATAGGATGTTTTCGAAATTCAGTGTTGCATTCATAGCTTTTTTTAAAGATAAATGTACTCATTAAATCGTATCAATAAGTACTTAAAATTAAAAAGTGCCTAAATTAAAAAGTGCCTAAAGTTATACTTACTTAAATTGGAACCGAAAAATAAAACAACTCTAGGCGATTCAAACTTGAAACAAAAAAAATTCTTGTCGGCCGTACGCTAGCGCGAGCGTCCCGCTCGTGCCACACAATCTAATTCAATATATTTATGTTTATGGGTACGAGCGAGACGCTCGCACCAGCGGAGGATTCAAACTTGAAACAAAAAAAATTCTTGTCGCGTACGCTAGCGCGAGCGTCCCGCTCGTGCCACACAATCTAATTCAATATGTTTATGTTTATGGGTACGAGCGAGACGCTCGCACCAGCGGAGGGTTACGAGCGAGACGCTCGCACCAGCGGAGGATTTCGGTCTTCAACTTTTAACTTCTAATATTTAATATTTAACTTCTAATATTTTCGACTTTAGGCACTTTAAGACTTTTTTTTTACAAATTAAGCTATTGTAAGTTTTATGTTATCTTAATGTTATAATTTTATAAATAGGATATCTTTTTCGTTGTTGGAAAAAAATATGATTACTTTTGAATGCTTTTATGATTTAAATAGCGCCAAGTATGAAAAATTCAGAGATAAAAATTCTGTTGGTTGATGATGAACCGGATATTTTAGAAATTGTTGGTTACAACCTTAAAAACGAAGGCTATAAAATTTATACTGCCAAAAACGGGATTGAAGCCATTGAAAAAGCAAAAAAACACGAGCCTCATTTAATTATTTTGGACATCATGATGCCCGAAATGGATGGCATTGAAGCTTGTGAAAAAATTAGAGCTACCAAAGGATTCGAAAATGCGCTGATCACTTTTTTTACGGCGCGTAGCGAAGATTATTCACAAATGGCCGGTTTTGATGTTGGCGCAGATGATTATATCACCAAACCCATAAAACCCAAAGTGCTCATCAGCAAAATTAAAGCGCTTTTGCGCAGGGTTGACGATCTGGCAGCTTCTGATTCAGAAAAAGTAAAAATTGGCGAATTTATTATTGACCGCGAAGAATATGTGATTGTTAAAAATGGCGAAAAAATGTCGCTTCCCCGTAAAGAATTTGAATTGTTTGCGCTGTTAGCCTCAAAACCAGGAAAAGTTTTCAAACGCGATGATATTTTGAATCAGGTTTGGGGAAATGAAGTGGTTGTTGGCGGAAGAACCATTGATGTTCATATCAGGAAATTAAGAGAAAAACTAGGTGACGATCATTTTAAAACCATCAAAGGTGTTGGTTACAAATTTGTGATTGATGAAGATTAAAAAAACATATTATTTTGCTTTTTGGACCTCGATTTTCATCACTGTTTTTACATCGATTGCACTTATCTTATTGGCTTATTTTTTATCAAACATTTCACTCAAATTTTCATATATACTGATTTATATCGCTGTTGTTTTTACTTTTACCTTTTTAATAACGCAATACCGCCTTGAGAAATTTATTTATCAGCGCATCAAAAAAATATACGATAGCGTTTCTATTTTAGACACCTCCGATTTTAACAAAACACCCATTACCACCGATATTGAAAGCCTTTCAAGAGACGTTCAAACTTTTGCCAAAAACAAACAACTTCAAATAAAAAATTTAAATTTAAGAGAAGACTATCGCAGAGAATTTTTGGGTAACATTTCACACGAATTAAAAACGCCGTTGTTTACCGTTCAGGGATATTTATTAACCTTATCTGACGGCGCTATAAACGATAAAAAAATTAGTAAAAAATATATAAAAAGAGCCAACAAAGGCGTTGAACGGCTTATTGCGATTGTGAAAGATTTGGATTTAATTTCGAAACTGGAATCGGCCGATTTACATTTGAACAAAGAACCTTTTGATGTGGTTGAACTGATTCAGAATTTGTTTGAGTTGCTTGAGATGAAAGCCAAAAAAAGAAATATCACCCTTACTTTTAATAAAAAATACCGTTTTCCAATCATGGCCATCGGCGATGAGGAGCGCATTGAACAAGTGATCACAAACTTGTTGGTAAACTCCATAAAATACGGTAGAATTGACGGATTCACTACCATAAGCATTGAACCGCTACATAAAGACAAAATATTGCTTAAAGTTTCAGACAATGGCGAAGGCATTGAAGCCAAACACCTGCCAAGAATTTTTGAACGCTTTTATAGGGTAGATTCCAGCAGGTCAAGAGAGCAAGGTGGCTCCGGATTGGGGCTTGCCATTGTAAAACACATTATTGAAGCTCATGATGAAGCCATTTTTGTGGAGAGCGAATTTAAAAAAGGTTCTGCATTTTCATTTACCCTCGAAAAGTTTGAACCACTTTAAATCAACCAATGAAGTCACTTTTTCAAATCCGGAATACTTGGTTAAATCGCTTAATTTTGCTGCCGTAAATTCATCTTGTTTTGCGTAAGGCGCTATTAATTTTTTCTGTAAGTTTTTTGCCAAATATTCTTGTTCAAATTGGCCCGGAGTAGGAATAAAAAAAGCCTTTTTTCCCAATGCAGCCAAATCCATGATGGTTGAATATCCCGATCGTGCAATCACCAAATTACTTTGGTTGATAACTTCTTCTAGCTCATTTGATAATAAATAATTAACGATCTTAAAATGGCTCGGCGCCTTCATTTCAGAAGTCGTAAAAACGCCTCTTACCATTAAAATTTTGCCATTAAAATGCTGTAATTCCAGCAATAATTTGTTTTCAAGCAGCGTTCTTTGCGGCTCGGGTCCGGAAAGCAAGAGCAATAAATCGTATTTAGTTTCAAGTTGTTTTGGCTGAAATCGGCTTAAAATTCCAATATATTTTAAGTTAAAATGATGACTTTTCAAATGCCCCAAATCTCTCGAAAAATTTAAAATTCCTTCTAAATCTGGCACCCAACATTCATCAAATTTTTTGAGGACTTGCTGATGAATCTTTGAGGTGATAAAAGTGGTTTTACCCGACAACACATTCAATTGATGCGTTATATAAACTGATGGCACTTTTTTACTGTAAACCCCAAATCTGTTATCGGAAATAATTCCGACAATATGTTCTTTCTCAATGAGTTTGCAAACCATTTTTCGTTCCTTTTTGATGGATGAAATGATGGTTGGAAGCTGCAATAGCAGTTTAATTCTTAAATTTTTTCCGTTTTTCGGATAACGGATGTTGTAAGAAGGCAATTCAACACTTTTCAACAAAGGAAATTCTTTTTGAAGCAACAACAATGCGTTGCCGTCACTTGCCAAAACAGGCTCAAAATTGGCTTTCAGCAAGGCATGGATGATGGGAATGCAACGTGTTGCATGCCCCAATCCCCAATTTAAGGACGCTACAAGAATTTTTTTTTAGAGGTCAAATCCAATATCTTTTCTGAAATTCATTTTGTCAAAACAAATTATATCAATGTTTTGATATGATTTTTTTAGCGCCTGTTTAAAATCGGTTCCATAAGAAGTGATCGCCAAAACACGGCCGCCGTTGGTAACAACTTCATTGTTTTTATTTGTGGTGCCTGCGTGAAATGCGATGGAACCTTCCACTTTATCCAACCCATAAATCACTTTTCCTTTTTCATAGCTTTCAGGATAACCGCCAGAAACCAACATTACGGTACAAGCACTTTCATTTACAAATTCAATGGTTTTGGTGTGCAGTTCATTTTTTCCTGCAGCGATGAGCAATTCCAGAAAATCGGATTTGATTCTTGGAATGACCACTTCACTTTCCGGATCGCCCATTCGGCAATTGTATTCTATCACTTTTGGTTCGTCTCCCACTTTAATGATGCCGAAGAAAATAAATCCTTTGTAGGGAATTTGGTCTTTTTGTAAACCTTCCACCGTTGGTTTTATCACTTGCTCCTCAATTTTATTCATAAATAATTCATCAGCAAAAGGCACTGGAGACACTGCGCCCATGCCGCCGGTATTCAATCCTTTGTCGCCTTCGCCTATGCGTTTGTAATCTTTGGCGTTCGGGAAGTTCACATAACTTTTTCCGTCGGTTAACACAAAGCAGCTCAATTCAATGCCGTCCAAAAATTCCTCAATCACCACTTTGCTGCTTGCTGCTCCAAATTTTTCATTTGCCAGCATTTCTTTCAATTCATCCTTTGCTTCCTGCAAATCGTTCAAAATCAGCACGCCTTTTCCTTGCGCCAAACCGTCGGCTTTTAACACATAGGGCGGATTCAAAGTTTCCAAAAATTGAAAACCTTCCTCCAAATTATTTTTTGTAAAACTTTTATACGCTGCGGTTGGAATGTTGTGGCGAACCATAAATTCTTTGGCAAATTCCTTGCTTCCTTCCAATTGTGCCGCAAGTTTTTGCGGTCCAATGACCGCCACATTTTTCAATTCGGGATCGTTTAAAAAGAAATCGTGAATGCCTTTTACCAAAGGATCTTCGGGACCAACAACCACCAATTCAATCTCATGTTCTACAACCAACTCTTTTACCGATTCAAAATCGGTTGGCTGTATTTTTATATTGACACCCAATTGATCGGTTCCTTCATTTCCCGGTGCAATAAATAATTGTGTTAACAAATCACTTTGCACTATTTTCCATGCCATTGCATGTTCCCTTCCTCCCGAACCTAATATTAATACATTCATATTTTCACCTGTTTCAATTGATTTTGTCTCTTTTTTTACTGAAAAACCTTAAAAAATTTGTTCCAATATTTTTTGTGTGATGACATACGTTGGACGAACGCCTGTTGTTCCCAACCCTCCGGAAGCCAAGGTACTTCCTGTTTCCAACGGATTGTCTGAAGCATAATACGCATAACGAACCTTTACGTTTTCAGAAATATTTCCCCTAATTTTTGAAGCCGCCTGAATCGCTTTTTGATAGTGCGCACCTTCCATTTCTAATCCGACCACTTTCCATGTTGAATTGTAAAAGAATTTTAAAATGTCTTTGTTTTGAAGCGATGTTCCCAAAACAGAAACCATGGCGCCAGAATAAACAGCAACCCCACAACCTTCAAACATTTTCTTTTTAAGTTGGTTTTTAAACGGATAATTATCGGCTGTACCTTCGAATATGTGCGCTGAAGGAATCATAATATCGCCTTTTCCGCCTTCTAAAATCCCTGCTTTACCCATAATTGACACCGATTCCACATTTAAATGGTGGTTTTTCCCATTTTCATCCATATAAGGTTTTAACAACTCATCCATCGTTTCATAAGCCTGCTCCCCAAAAGCGTAATCCATTACAATAAGCACTGGTTTTTGATCAGTATCTAAGGTGTTCTCAAACTTATAATTTGTTTTGCTAAGGTCTATTTTTTCTGTATCAATAATTTGAACATCAATATAGGTTCCAGAAGTATCTTTGATTTGAATAAGTCCGTTTTTTTCAGCATAAACTTCCACTTGTGATCGTAAATCTTCATTTTCAGGATCGCTTAACAATTCATAAAGGGAAATTGTATCCTTATTTTTTATTTGTTTTGGCAATACCACCGGAGCGTAAATAGAATTCATGACACTGTGCATATTGGCACTGATAATATGGATTGGACGCTCCATCAAGTTTTTATCCAATAATGTTTGTTTGATGTTATTGGCCCAAATTTCACCATAAATATGATGTCCAATGCGTTCACGCAATACCGGACTAAAGGTGATGGTTCTTTTTAAGTCGTGAATTTTTTCATTGAGCGCTAAAGTTCCCAGCCAAAAAATAATTTGAAAAAACCGGTCAGGATTATTTTTCTCTTGAACAATTCCATGAACCAGTTGCGTTTCTTCAAAAGTTCGCCCCAAAATACTTGCCAAATGCGCCAACATAATGTCGCGCTCATCACTTGACAGTTTGATGTTGTTTAGCACAACTTCTTCCAATTTTTTCCATTCTCTATTGGTTTCATTGCCTTCACTAATCAACACTTTATCGGCTATTTTATGGGATTCAATAAATAAAAAAGTTAAATGTGTTAAAACATCATAGATTTCCGATCTTCCGCGAGTCACCTCAATATTCATTTGATCTTTGTCTATGCGGTAACAATTTCTTTTTCGTTTTGGTGGAACAATGGCTTTAAAATGCGATTTTCCGTAGCCTTCTTCTGAAGTTAAATTGATAAACTGGCATTCTTCAATGCCAATAGGAAGCCTTTCAATCACATAAATTAATCCATTTAATTCCACTTTTTCTTCCGCAATGGTGCCGTAAATTTCAGGTCGAAGCAATAATAATGATTCCCTTAAAGTATCTCCGGAAATTCCCATCGGTTTGTAAAAACCTCTGGTAAATATGTGACGCATAGAAATATATAATCGCTCAATGGCACCAGATGATTCTTGTGCGCGCGTTCTTTCTTTTATTTTTGAATTTTGCATAGTTTGGTTTTGATGGGTAAAGGTACTGTTTAATCGTTTAGTTGTTTGGTTGTGTATTTGTTTCACTTCGACTCCGCTCAGTGATCTGTTGAAACTTCTAATTTCTAACTTTTTTCTTTTTAATTTATTTAATTATCTAATTTTTTAATATGCTATTATATTCTTTCGAATTATTCAACATTGAAACGGCTTTTAAAATGACATTGTCGAAGATTGCTTTTTGCTGATAAACGCCTTCGGCATAATAATAACGTTTTATAATTTCTTCCGACAATTCATTGATTATTTCGGACTTATTTTTATCCAATTCCTTGAATTTTTCTTGTTGAATAGCCATTAAAAGTTCTGAATAGCCTTTTGATACATTTCCGTTTAAATTTTCTGCGGAAGCTGTTTCAAGTGCTTTTTTAAATTCGGCTTCGGTTTTTGTTTCAAAAGCACTCTGATTTTTAGCCAAATAATTTTTAAAAGAAACATAATCTGCATCCGTCAACTTAAATTTTGAAGGTTCCGGAATTGTTTTATTTTCGTAAAAATATTGGGTTACATAGTTGAAAAACGCATCCGAATTCAAAACTGTTTCGGTGGTTTTGGTGGTTTTTGGTTTTTCAATTTCAATATCAGGGAAAATACCTCCGCCGCCATAAACCGTTCTTCCTTTTTCAGTTTTATAGGTTTGTGTGCTTTCAGAAAATTTAGGGACATTGCCTTTTTCATCGGTTTTGGTATAATCCAATTCCTGAATGCAGCGGCCGCTTGGCGTATAATATTTAGAAATGGTAATTTTCATTTGGGTTCCGTAGGAAAGCGGTAAATAGCGCTGCACCAATCCTTTGCCAAAAGAGCGTTCTCCAATAATAACCGCCCTGTCATAATCTTGCAGCGAACCCGCCAAAATTTCTGAAGCCGAAGCCGAACGGTTGTTTATTAAAATGGCCAAAGGAATTTCTAAATCCATTGGCGCCTGCAAGGTTTTAAAAGTGTCGCTCCATTTTTCAATCTTGGCTTTGGTGGTTACCACAATTTTATCCTTCGGAATAAAAAAATTGGAAATAGAAACCGCCTCATTCAGCAATCCGCCCGGATTTCCGCGTACATCAATAATCAGTTTTTTCATCCCTTGTTCTTTCAAGTCCAAAAAAGCTTTTTTGACTTCATACGCCGCTTTTTCATTGAAAGTGGTAAATGAAATATAGCCAACTTCATTGGCCAACATCGTATAATACGGAACAGGATTTACCGTAATTTTTTCACGAGTTACCGACAGTTCCATTTTTTTGTTTTGGCGTTCAATTTGAAGGTTTACTTTGGTGTTTGGCAAGCCGTTTAGCAATGCCGCAACGCCGGTTTCATCAAAATCTTTGACTTCAATATCGTTGATTTTTAAAATTTTGTCGCCTGGTTTAATTCCCGCTTTTTCCGCAGGGGAATTTTTTAGCAGTTCACGAATGGTTAAATTGTTGTTTTTGTAACGGGTAACAACGCCAATTCCTCCAAATTCACCGGTGGCGGCAATTCGTGCATCTTCAACGCCCTGTTCGTCGTAATAACGCGTGTATGGATCCAAACTTTCGAGCATAGAACCGATGGCTTTATTCGACAGTTTTGCCGGATTCACCTCATCAATATAATACATATTGAGTTCTTTAAACAAGGTGGTGTAAATATCAATTTGTTTGGCTATTTCAAAAAAGTCGGATTGAAATGCGGTGGTCACCAAAAGTGCCAACCCAACCAAAACACCTATGGTCCATTTTTTAATTTTGCCCATCTTCTTCCATTTTACTTAAAAATTTAACGAACACTTTTTTAAATACTTCCTCTAAATCGGAATATTTCAGCTCCTCTTTGGTTGTATAAATAAACATAAAAATATACTTATTTTGTAAATTTTCAGAAATAAGATGTTTATTTAACCGATAAACTTCGCGCATCATTCTTTTAATTCTGATTCGGTCAACCGCAAGTTTTACGTTTCGTTTTGGCACTGAAAATCCGACTTTTACAGGAAACTCCGAATCGTGGCTGATTTGCAAATAAATCAACTGCAAAGGAAATGATTTTACGCGTTTTCCTTCCCCAAACAGGTGTTCAATTAATTTGCGGCTTTTTAATTTTTCGTCTTTGCCCAGAGTAAATTTCATTAACACAAATGTAAGGAATAAAAGATTTTAATTAGTAAATTTGTAAGTAACAAAATACAAAACCAAATGTCACAAGATTTATTTCAAGCTCCGGATTATTATCAATTGGATGAATTGTTAACAGAAGAGCATATTTTAGTGCGCAATGCTGCAAGAGATTGGGTGAAACGTGAAGTATCTCCCATTATTGAAGAAGCTGCGCAACAGGCAAAATTCCCGAAATCCATCATTTCCGGGTTGGCTGAAATTGGTGCTTTTGGACCTTATATTCCTGAAGAATACGGCGGTGCAGGCTTGGATCAAATTTCTTACGGATTGATTATGCAAGAAATTGAACGCGGTGATTCGGGAGTTCGCTCAACGGCTTCGGTACAATCTTCTTTGGTGATGTATCCTATTTGGAAATATGGCAATGAAGCACAACGACAAAAATACCTGCCAAAATTGGCAAGCGGAGAATTTTTAGGCTGTTTTGGATTAACAGAACCCGATCACGGTTCAAATCCGGGCGGAATGACCACCAACATTAAAGATATGGGTGATTATTATTTGTTAAACGGCGCTAAAATGTGGATTTCAAATGCGCCTTTTGCCGATATTGCTGTGGTTTGGGCTAAAAACGAAGAAGGACGCATAAAAGGCGTACTTGTAGAACGCGGTATGGAAGGATTTACAACGCCAGAAACACATAACAAATGGTCGTTACGCGCTTCTGCAACTGGTGAATTGATTTTTGACAATGTGAAAATTCCGAAAGAAAATATTTTACCTAACAAAGACGGATTAGGTGCGCCGCTTGGCTGTTTGGATTCTGCGCGTTACGGCATTGCCTGGGGAGCAATTGGCGCGGCTATGGATTGTTATGATACCGCATTGCGTTACGCAAAACAACGTATTCAGTTTGGGAAACCCATTGCCGGAATGCAGCTTCAGCAAAAAAAATTGGCCGAAATGATTACTGAAATTACCAAAGCACAATTGCTAACCTGGCGTTTGGGCGTTTTAAAAAATGAAAACAGGGCAACTACCGCACAAATATCCATGGCAAAAAGAAACAATGTGAATATGGCCATTCATATTGCACGTGAAGCCCGTCAAATCTTAGGTGCTATGGGAATTACTGGCGAATATTCCATTATGCGCCATATGATGAATTTAGAAAGTGTGATTACGTACGAAGGAACGCACGATATTCATTTGTTAATTACGGGAATGGACATTAC
>JAAFHC010000066.1 GCA_010906935.1 Gelidibacter sp. | reverse complement strand
ATTGAAGTTATTTGTGGCCCATTTCCAATTTGAAGTGTGTAATGTTTTTCTGGATTATGGAAAATGGTATGTCCGTGAGAAGCAATAAAATCAATCTTTGAAATGTTATTTTTCTGGATGAAATTTTGGATTGTATTTCCTAAATGCATTCCGTAATCGGTATCTAATTTTGTGAGTTCTTCTCCCGATAAATGAAAACCGTTCTTTAAAGCCGATTTCCATTCAGAAATATAAGGGATTGTTTTAGCGGTTAATATTTCAAAATTATAGTTTTCCGCAGCGCTTATTTTCACATAAACAATATCAATGCCGTCCAAGGAAGTGCCGCTCATTACACCAATAATATATTTGGTTGTTTGCTTCAATTTTTAAAGTATAAATATGGCAACCAAAATACTAAAAAGTTTTATCATAAAGCGGTTGAAATCATATAAAGTAGGGCAAATACATCTAAAATATAAACAATTTAATTTTTCTCTGTGAACCTTTGTATTGTAATTATTTCACAAAAGTAAAAATAGAGAAATCTAGCGCGTTATTTGACATCTTTATAAGTTGATTTAGATGTATTTGCGTTAGCGATTGAAGCGGAAATCCTTTTTTTAAGGTTTTTCCCTTAAAAAAAGATTATAGCGAAAAGCGCGACCGCTTTTTCAGCGGAGCCTGCCCGCCGAAAAGGAGGGAACGCCCAAACTTTTAAAATTATTTTTAACGATTGTTGTTTTTGAATTTAGCCTAATAAATTAAAGATTATCACCATCTTTAACCGCTATTCCCAGTTGCTGGAAGTAGTTTATATAGTACTTTTTAATTCTTTTTGCATGGTCTAAGTTTCCTTCGGCCAAAATGGGAAATGCATACAATTGTTTTTCATCCACCTTATTTACCTTAGTAACTCTGGTGTCATTATTCGCCAAATAAATTTTAGTATTTGATCCGCCTTTTTTAAAATTAAGAATGCCTCTTAAGCCACCTTTTTTATTCTCGGAATACAAACTTATGCTGTTCACATCTTTTGGATCAATCTCCGTAACTTTTCTGAATTTAAACGGAGCGGAATAATTTTTATACAACAGTAACTTGTTGGTTTGTTGGTTATAAACAACAGTATTGCTGAACAGGCTATTTGGAGCGCCTGCGTTGTTTTCAATCCAATTTGAAGTTTCTTCGAGCGTTTGGGAATATCCAAACTGGCTGACAATTAAGAGACTCATTAGGAAAATTTTGTTTTTCATGGGGGTTTGTGTTTTTAAATTATTAAAAAAGCATAAAAAGAGGGTTTAATTATACTTTTTAAATTGTTGGTCGAATGCTGACAAAGTAAATAACAGCATTTTTGAATTTTTATTATTTGATTGGAAAATAAAAAGTGGAGACGCCGGGAATCGAACCCGGGTCCAAACAAGCAACCAAAATACTTTCTACATGCTTATTTTTCGATTGGTTTTCGACTTAAAGCTGACCGAAAACAGCCCACCTTAAGCTTAGTTTCTTAAGTTTCAAAATGCCAACGAAACAATGGCAAATCTATGTTAACTTTTACGATGCCTCTTTATTGACCGCCGCTAACCAAGGCTTTCAAGAGACATTCAGCTTTCACACCTAGTGTGACAAGGCTCATCCTACTGTGATTCGGATTAAGCAGCTAAAGCGTAGTTATCTTCGCCGTTTAAATTTTTGAAATTGAGATTTACGAGTGCTATTTCATTACTCGGCATGCTTATACCTTAATTGACCTTGCAGTCAAAACCAGTCGTCCCCAATAATTCAAAGAACCAATTCTTCTAAGAAGAATGCAAATGTATAAAAATTCAATCAAACTTAATGTTTGTAATATCCTTTAATTCCTGATATCTTTGAAGCAAATCTTATACCAAATTACAATATGAAGATAGGAATCCTTAAAGAACGGAAAAATCCACCAGATAGAAGAGTCGTTTTATCGCCAAAAAAATGTGCGGAATTGTTAAAAACATATCCTCAGCTTGAAATTAAAGTTGAAAGTTCTGACTCACGTTTTTTTTCTGATGAAGATTACAGAAATGAAGGAATTGAAGTTTTTGAGGAGGTGTCGGATTGTGATGTTTTACTGGGCGTAAAAGAAGTGCCAATTGCCAATTTAATTCCGAATAAAAAATATTTTTTCTTTTCACATACCATAAAGAAACAAAAACATAACCGTGATTTATTGAGAGCAATTTTGGCTAAAAATATTGAGTTGTATGACAATGAAGCCATCGTCGACAAAAATAATATGAGGTTGGTGGCTTTTGGTATATATGCAGGTTTTGCTGGTGCTTACAACGCTTTTAGAACTTTTGGCTTAAAATTTAATTTATTTAATTTGCCAAAAGGAGAAGAATTACACGATAAAAAAATGCTGATTGAGGAGTTAAAAAAATTAAAATTACCAGCAATTAAAGTCGTTTTAACAGGGAAAGGAAGGGTAGGAAATGGCGCAAAAGAAATGTTAGATGGTATGAAAATGCGCGAAATAACTGTGGATGAATTTTTAACCCAAACTTTTGAGGAAGCGGTTTATGTCCAAATTGATGTGTTGGATTATAATAAAAGGAAAGACGGAATTGTAAAAGATATAAACGATTTTTTCAAGAATTCGCAAGAATATGAAAGTGATTTTATGCGCTTTGCCAAAGTGGCAGATTTGTATATTGTTGGCCATTTTTACGGTGTTGGCGCTCCTTATATTTTTACAAAAGAAGATGCCAAATCTCCAAATTTTAATATTAAAGTTGTTGCCGATATCAGTTGCGACGTTGACGGGCCAGTGGCATCAACCATTCGGTCTTCCACCATGGCAGACCCAATTTATGGCTATAATCCGAAAACGGAACAAGAAGTAAATTACATGGATAAAGACGCCATTGCCGTGATGGCTGTTGATAATTTGCCTTGCGAATTGCCAAAAGACGCATCGGAAGGTTTTAGTGAAAATTTTGCAAAATATGTGATTCCTGCTTTTTTCAATAACGATGAAGATGGCGTAATGCAAAGAGCCAAAATGGCCGAAAAGGGGAAGCTTACGGAACGATTCAGCTATTTACAAGATTTTGTGGATGGAAAATAATCAGCAACATTTACTGGAACAACTGGCGAACACCAAAATGCCTTTCGGAAAATACAAAGGGAAATATTTAATCGATTTGCCTGAATTTTATTTAGTTTGGTATCGTAACAAAGGTTTTCCGAAGAATAAACTAGGAGAAATGATGCATTTGGTTTATGAAATTCAATTAAACGGATTGGAAGATTTGGTGAGAAGGCTTAAAGTTTGACAAGGTAAAAAGTTAAATATTAGATATTAGATATTAGATAGTAAATATTAAAAGTTAAAAAAGATTAACCTGAAACCTGAAACCTGAAACTTGAAACCTGAAACCTAAACTTGAAACCTGAAACTTGAAACCTGAAACCTGAAACCTGAAACCTGAAACCACCAACTAATAAATTAAGACTTTATCTTTTGTAATTAAAATAAATAAGGCCATAAACAATGTGGCAAATACCAAAGGCAAATCCCCACAGATAAAAAGCTAAATTCGGGAATAATATTGCTAAAATGCCGAGGCTTATGAAAATGAATCCCAAAATGGCAGTTGCACCGTAAGTTTGTTTGTTTGAGATAATGCCAGCAATTCCATAAAGTATCATGGAAGCTGGAATTACAAGCTTAATTTTTCCGCCAAGCATTAAAAAGTATAAAATAATTCCGCCAAGCAGCAAAAGCACCAAATAAATTCGACGAATTTTCTTGGCTTTAAAATCCCATTTTCTTAAATATATTTTTTTTCTCCTTCTTTTATTTATTAAGATGATTGTAAAATAAGAAATTAAAATATAGAGAAAAGATATGCTAAAAATAAGGATTTCAAAAAAAGAAATGGGCAACATAGAAACGCCCGCCGAGCCGGAAGCATATTGCGAGAATAAAAGTTGAATTCCAAAAATGAAAATTAAAGAAAATATGCCAGCGAAAATTCCGGTGATTCCCCTTAACGATAAGTTATGAATTCTTTTATTCAATCTTTGGGTAAATTTAGCAAAAGCTAAAACTACGAAAAAAAAGGGTTTAAAAATTATAACTTTTCAACAATGAAATGTTATTAACTAATTAAAATTTAACACAACTTAAGTTTAAATATTCAATAATTTTATAGCTCGATTTTACACAACCATAAACCTACTTAAAAATGACAGAAGAATTAGTGTTCCCAAAAACCTTTACGTATAACGATTTGTTAAAGAGTAATTTAGCGTATTTTAAGGGAGATGAGCTTGCAGCGACAACGTGGATGAATAAGTATGCAATGAAAACCAAAACAGGTGAGTTTTTAGAGTCAACGCCTGATGATATGCATCAACGTATGGCTGTGGAATTTGGCCGGATAGAAAATAAATATCAGGAAGGGGAAAAGAAAGGAGAAGGGCTATCGGAATATGGAAAAAATCGAGAATTTTTGTCAGAAAAAGCCATTTTTAATTTATTTAAGGATTTCAAATATGTGATTCCGCAGGGAAGCGTAATGTCTTCTTTGGGCAACAATAATGTGATTGCTTCATTGTCCAATTGTGTAGTTGTTCCGCCAGTTTTTGATTCTTATGGAGGCATATTTCATACAGATCAGCAATTGGCGCAATTGTTTAAAAGACGATGCGGCGTTGGGGTCGATTTATCGAATTTAAGACCTGGTGGCGCTCAAGTTTCCAATGCAGCGGGAACTACAACAGGTGCGGTTTCATTTATGAACCGGTTTTCAAATACCACAAGGGAAGTAGCCCAAAACGGTAGAAGAGGGGCTTTAATGCTTACGATGGACATTGCGCATCCTGATATTGAAGATTTTGTAACCATCAAACAAGATTTGACCAAAGTAACCGGAGCCAATATTTCAATTCGCTTGTCCGATGAATTTATGGTTGCAGTTGTAAATGATGATGATTTTACACTGAGATGGCCAATTGACAGCAAAACACCAACCTATAAAAAAGTAATTAAAGCAAGATCACTTTGGGATGTCATTATTTCTTGCGCCCATAATACTGCGGAGCCAGGTTTGATATTTTGGGACCGTCAGCATTTCTATTCAACATCTTCCATTTATCCCGGATTTAAAAATAGTTCCACAAATCCTTGTTCAGAAATTGCTATGCAAGGCGGAGACAGCTGTCGTTTAATTGCCATTAATTTATACAGTTTTGTTAAAGACCCGTTTACGGAAAAAGCCAAATTCGATTTTAAGAAATTCTATGAAGTGGTGTATGAATCACAACGTTTAATGGATGATTTGGTCGATTTGGAATTAGAAGCCGTCAATAAAATTTTCAATAAAATAATGCACGATAAAGAGCCTGATGAAATTAAACAGGTTGAAATTGATACATGGAAATTATTATATAAAACTGGTAAAAAGGGCAGAAGAACCGGATTAGGATTTACTGCTTTGGCCGATGCCATGGCGGCTTTGGGCAAAAAGTTTGACACCGATGAAGCGATTGCCGTTGTTGACGAGATTATGAAAACCAAATTGAGAGGTGAGTTCGATAGCAGTATTGATATGGCAATTACTCGTGGTAAATTCGAAGCATTTAGCCCCGAAATAGAAAATTTTTCAGAATTTGTGCAAATGATGGAAAAAGAATTCCCCGATGTTTATGCACGAATGATGAAATATGGAAGAAGAAATATTTCTATCAGCACCGTTGCACCAACCGGAAGTTTAAGTATGCTGGCACAAACATCGTCTGGTATTGAGCCGGTGTATTTATTATCTTATAAACGAAGAAGAAAAGTAAATCAGGACGACACAAATGCCAAAGTTGCTTATGTTGACGATATGGGAGACGCGTTTGAAGAATTTGAAGTTTACCATCCAAAGTTAAAACAATGGATGGATGTTACTGGAAAAACCGACATTAATGAAAGTCCGTACAGCGGTTCAACAGCCCCTGAAATCGATTGGAAAAAACGTATAGAAATGCAATCGTTGGTTCAAAAATACACCACGCATTCCATAAGTTCAACTATAAATTTGGCTAGTGATGTTCCCGTTGATTTGGTTGGCGATATTTATATTGAATCTTGGCGAAAAGGATTAAAAGGAATTACGGTTTATAGAGATGGCTCTAGAAGTGGGATTTTAATCGCAAATGATGCAAAAAAATCTGATAAAAAACCAGATTGTTATGCCGAAACTGTTTTTCCAAAACGCCCTAAAAAAATTGCGGCAAAAGTAGTGCGTTTCCAAAATGATTATGAAAAATGGGTGGCAGTTGTTGGTTTAATTAACAACAGACCGTATGAAATATTTACAGGAAAAATTGAAGACGCATTTATGTTACCAGCTTGGCTGGAAGAAGGCTGGGTAATTAAAAACAGAGATAAAAACGGCGAATCTCGTTACGATTTTCAATTTTTAGACAAAGACGGGTATAAAGTTACTTTTGAAGGACTTTCTCGTACTTTTGATAAAGAATATTGGAATTATGCCAAATTAATTTCCGGCGTATTGCGTCACGGAATGCCAATTCCTTATGCTGTTGATTTAATTAATAATTTAAACATGTATGACGAAAATATTAATACATGGAAAAACGGAATTGCACGTGCATTAAAACAATTTGTGCAGGATGGAACGCAGGCAGCCGATAAAAAATGTGGTGAATGTGGTGATCCGAAAGGATTAATTTATGAAGAAGGTTGTTTGAAATGCAAAAATTGCGGACATACCAAATGCGGATAACACAATATTGAAATACTAAAAAAGCGACAAAAATTTTGTCGCTTTTTTTATGAAATATGGTGAGTTTATCTAAATTGTTTATTGAAAACTGTTTATTGTTTTTCTGATGGCAACCAAATGACTTAATAAATTTTCTAAATATTTTAAATCCAGCATATTGGCGCCATCACTTTTTGCATTTGCAGGATCAAAATGGGTTTCTAAAAATAATCCATCAACGCCAACTGCAATTCCTGCTCTGGCAATAGTCTCAATCAATTCAGGTTTTCCGCCGGTAACGCCGCTGCTTTGATTTGGTTGTTGCAAAGAGTGTGTAATGTCTAAAATTGTTGGTGCAAATTGTTGCATTTCTGGGATTCCCCTAAAATCAACAATCATATCCTGATAACCAAACATGGTGCCTCTATCGGTAATCCAAACTTTTTCATTTCCACAGTCTTTTACTTTTTGCACGGCGTGTTTCATGGCGCCCGGACTCATAAACTGTCCTTTTTTTAGGTTTACCACTTTTCCTGTATTTGCAGCAGCCACTACCAAATCGGTTTGGCGTACCAAAAATGCTGGAATTTGTAACACATCAACATATTCAGCCGCTTTTGCAGCATCTGAAACTTCATGAATATCGGTAACTGTTGGGATGTTAAATGTTTCGGATACTTTTTTTAGAATTTTTAAGGCTTTTTCATCTCCAATTCCGCTAAAGCTATCGATTCTCGACCTATTAGCTTTTTTAAAACTTCCTTTAAAAATAAATGGAATCTCCAATTTGTCGGTCACTTTTAAAATCTGTTCGGCAATTCTTAAAGCCATTTCTTCACCTTCAATGGCGCAAGGACCTGCCAATAAAAAGAAATTACCGCTGTTGGTGTGTTTTATATTTGGAATTAGATTTAAATCCATAATCTTTAATTTTTTTCAAAGATACTATTTTATATAGCCGGTTAAAACAGAATTATTCTTAATTTTATAGTTAGCATTTATAGGTATTTTAAAATTTAAGAGTATGAAATATTTTAAATTTTTGTTGGTATTTGTTTTTATAGGTTGCGCAGGCCCTAGAATAGTGTATGATTATGATGATCAGGCCGATTTTAATCAATACAAAACTTTTGGTTTTTTTGATGATATTAAGCTTCCTGTAAATGAGATAGAAGCGAATCGGATTTATACCCAATTGGAAAATGCAATGATAGAAAAAGGCTTGGCATATCATGAAAATCCTGACATTTTTGTTGATGTTCAGTTAAATCAGTTTGAAGCACAAAGGAATTCTGTTGGCATTGGTTTCGGCAGTTTCGGAATGCATTCTGGTATAAGTTTTGGCGGTCAAATACCAATTAACAGTAATACTATAGCCAAACAATTTACCATTGATTTTGTAGATGCAAAAAACGATAAATTGGTTTGGCGCGGTTTTTATGAAGGCAATTTTCAAAGCAACGTTGAAATTACCCAAAAAGAACAACTTTATGTTGAGGCGTTTAGAAAATTATTAAGTAAATATCCTCCTAAAAAATAATACTTCGGCTACGATCAGCAACCATAATTAATCTGCGTTAATTCGTACGCCTTCACTGTGACTGCTGAATTCTGGTGCATACATGCTTTGTATTGTTGTAATTCCGTTGCTGAAATTACCTGCATTATTTACCCGCAAATCATATTCAAAAACATAAACGCCTTTTGTCAAATTTTCAAAAAAGAAGTTGGTTGAAGCATCTTTGGTGCTTTCATAATAACCCAAACCATCTTGCCATTTGTATTGCGACAATACATTTATAGGCTCTAAACCACTGGCGCGCATATCTTTCATATGAACAAATTCCATAGGCCTGTCAACTTTTAATTCAATTCGAACGGTAATTAAATCACCAACTTTTAATTTTGAATTTTCGGTTATTTCAGTTAACAGTTTTCCTTCATCGGAATTTGTTTTCAAAAACAGTTTTTTATTCAGTTTAAGCGGCGTTTCGGCTGAAGTTATTTTATCTAAATCCTCAAAATATTGCCAATACAATCCGCCCCAAGTAATGCCCTTACCTTTTTTTGAAATTGTTACTTCTCCCATCTCTGGCTTAATTTCCGTTCCATTCCATGAAGTTTTAAAGTAGCCAGTTCCTGCTTCAATTTTTACATTTTCTTCCTGACGGCTATCGGGATTTAAAAGCTCAATTTTTTGGTTGCCAACGGTCACTTCAACAGTTTCGTTTATGGACAGCCAATCACTTCCCTGCAACAATAAAGCATAAACAGCTTCAGTGGTCGCTTTGGTCGTTTTCCAGCTATTTGTTTGCTTGTTTTTCAGCAACCAAACTTTTAATTCATCAACGGTTGCAATATCATTTTCAATTTCAGAAAAAGCTTCAATTAACAAAGCCTGAGTTTCAATAGGTGCTTGGTGCCAAAACCAACTCGCTGTATTTTCTTTCCAATACATTCCCAGTTCTTCGCTAACAATACTGTTTTCTTGCAGCGATTTTAAAATGGCAGAAGCAGCCGTTTTATTTTGCGTTCTATGTTGAATTAAAGCAATTAATCCTTTTGAGTACAAATTATTTTCCTTCCAATAGTTGGCCGATTGTTTTGTGTAATAATCTATGGCAGTTTGTACCTTTTTATCGATTTTTAAATCTTTATAAAAGCTGCGCATATACAAATAATGTAGTTGAATTTGCCCTAAATGATTTTTTGCGAGATAATCTGTTTCAGCTTTTAGTCCTTTTTCTTTGGATTTCTCTTTTTCTTTTAATTTTTTAGCTTCTGCTAAAAGCTTACTGTAATCGTCCAAAATTTCTTCATCTAAAAAGTTTATGGCTTTTAAAATTACTTCAGAAGCCGCCTTTTCGTTAATGGCAACATTCAATTGTTTCAAATGCCCGAATCCGGCTGCAATATGTTGCGTGATATAACGATTTGGGTAATTACTTCCTTTAAACCAAGGAAAACCACCGTCGCTGAACTGCATTTCCTTTAATTTATTCATCGCAGCTTGCTGGTCGTTCGTCATTTTATTTAAATCGAACAGCAAAGCGATGCGTTTTTTCTGTTCCGTTTCACTTTGCGCATCACGCAGCCAAGGCGTTTCCTGAATAATAATGGATTTTAATTCCTCATTTTTCTCCAAATTTGAAATTAGCGCATCACTCGATTTCCACTGATTAAAGACTTCCTGAATGCGCGGATTTGAATTTAGAATATGGCTTGCCAGTGAATTTGCATAATAGCGTGAAAATATTTGCTCTGAACAATCGTAAGGATATTCCATTAAATAAGGTAAACTTTGCACTGCATACCAGGCCGGATTCGATGTGATTTCCAACGTTAACTTGTGGTTGCTGAGCGTAGCCGAAGCATGGTTGCTGAGCGTAGTTGAAGAGCCTGCACTGAGCGTAGTCGAAGTGTTTTTCAACTTGTCTAAAGTGAAAGTCTTGGTTTGGTTGCTACGAACCCACATTGGCAAGGTTTCTGTCACCAATATTCTATTCGATAAAACTGGCAGCACATTTTGTTCACCGTCACTAAAATCATTTGCTTTTGCCATGATTTTATATTGAACAGCTTGAATTCCCTCAGGAATTATCAGTTTCCAACTTACTTGCGTGTTTCCTTTTGCGTTAACTTTGAAATTTTGGGTAGCGGAATTATTTCCCAATAAGTCATTAATTTGTTTTCCTGTAATGGCATCTGTTAACTCTAAAACAGCAACTCCATTGAGAATATTCTCTGTTAAATTTGAAATTTTGCTTGAAAACACGATGGTGTCGCCTTCACGCAAAAAACGGGGCGGATTTGGCAATACCATCAACTCTTTTTGGGTAACGGTGGTCAGTGTTTTTGTGGCAGAAGCCAATGCTGCGGTATGCGCCAACAATTGTAATTTCCAACGTGTCAATGCCTCAGGAATGGTGAAATTAAAACTTACGTGCCCTTCTTTATCTGTTGATAAATGTGGATAGAAAAAGGCAGTTTCCTGAAAGTTTTTTCGAATTTTAATTGCAGACAAATCTGGCTTTTCTTTTAATTCAGCAGCATTTTCGGTTTTACTTTTACCGTAACCAATCATTACAACTTCTTCCATGTTATTGCGATCTTCCAGCTTCATAAAAGCAACATCTTCTATACTATCTTCTTCATCTTCAGCAACTTGAGTAACTTCATTATTTCCTTTTTGCACCATTTTTTCAGCATTCATACCTCTAATTAAGTAGGAATTATTAAAATGAAATCCAAACCAATTCAATTGATCAAAAAATTGTTGCGGATTATCATAATAATTCTGTGGTAAATTGGCCATATTAAAATAGCTGTTTCCAAAACTATTGTTAGCATTTCTTTGGTTGTAGGAATAATAAATAGGTTGTTCTGTTGGATTAAATTCCCAATTGTGCGGTTTAAATTCATCCAAAGAAGCGTCGTACATACTTGCCAACAATTCTGCAGCAACTTTATCGCCCTTTTCTCCCTTCACTTTAAAACTCCAGGTTTGCTTTTCTCCGGGTTGCAATTTATCCCTGAAGGTAATGGTCTCAATTTCCAATTCTTTTTTCTCATAAGGAACAGAAATAGGCAATGTGCCACTTTTGAAAGCGTTAAAATTGCTGAAACTGTAATGAACTGCAAATCCGCCTAAATCTTTTGCTGTGACCGGAATTTGAATAAATTTCGAATTATTTTCGAGGTGAATAATTTGCGTATCAATTATTTTATGGTCTTTTTCAATATCTATTGTTACAAATAGGTTTTTTGAAGCCGAACCAATTTTGAGCAACGCATTTTCAAAGGGTTTGTAACTTTGTTTATCGGTTGAAATCACAAATAACTGATGGTCGGAAACCTGATTTTCAGTTTTGCTAAAAACGGCAAATAGCTGTTTGTCGGTGACTTTTTGACCAAATTTATCTGCGGTTTCCAATTCAACCACATATTTACCAGATTCCCATTTCTGAATTTTTTTTAACAGAATTTTGGTGTTTTTTGACGTATCAAAATTTTCTTCAAAAACCAAATTTCCTTTTGGCCAGTTTTTAATGTCATCTTCATTGGCATAAGCATCATGGGGAAATTTATTTCTAAAGACTTCTTCGCTTATTTCCTGATAATCTGGCGCATTCCAAGGGCGTTTTCTCAACACGTTTGCCGGCGCTTGTAATTTGTAAATTTTTAAAATTCCTTTGGCAAAAACCACTTCATTGTTTAAGTTTTTGGTTTCAACCGTTAAGAAGTTGTCCTTTTTATTCTTGTCTATTTCAGCATCAATTTTAATTTCAGCAATTAAAGCGTGATAACCCACTTTTATTTCGGTGGTGGCGCTTCGGGTTTCGCCGTTGATATCGGTAATATCGGCTGTAACTTCATAAATAAATACTGGCAAATTAGCGGCATCAACACTTTTATCGGGAATTGCCTTAAAAGAAATGCTGAAATTTCCCTGAGCATCTGTCATCATTTCTCCGTGGCTGATTTCCTGGCTTTGCGAAGCTGGGAAAATTGGTCGGTACCAATAAAACCATTTTGGATATTCTACTTTTCGGTGCACTCGGTACACAACTTTAGCATCGGTAATGGTGCTTCCTGCAAAAGCTACGGCACTTCCGTTTACTGTGATTAAATCATTTATTTTATAGGTTTCAGTAATTGGTTTAAATTCAGCTTCAAATTTTGGTCGTTTGTATTCTTCCACCAAGATTTCTGTGGAAGAATAATTAAACCCTTCGATTGAATTAAGTAATTCACTCTTTTTTGATTCTTTTCCAACTTCAATAGCATAACTTCCTGTTAAACCATTCGTTGGAAGGATAAATTCACCGTTAAATGAACCAAATTCATTGGTTTTTAATTCTATAGATTTTACAATTTCCCGGTTGACATTGTACAAAGTGACTTCAACAAATTCATTTGCAACAACTTCCGATTTATTTTTTAGGCTTTTAAGCACAATTCCTTTGTAATAAACGATTTGTCCGGGCCTGTAAATGCTTCGGTCTGTAAATAAAAATGAAGAGACGATAGTTTTTTCAGGTTCTATAGCCAAATCCCTGTTTTCATTCAAATAATAGTCGCCAAAAGTGGCTGTTTCATTATTAAACTTAACGGTGATCACTACATTGTTATAAGAACTTTTTGCGCTGAAATTTATTTGGCCTTTGTTATCAGTGATATAATTTTCATTAATTGGGGCATTATAATTTCCTGTGTTATAATTTTTGATGTTTACTTTGGCGCCAACCAATGGTTTTCCGGTATTTCTGTCAACAATTTGATAGTTATTGCTGTTGTTTTGTCGGTTTTCAACAACCGCAATATCCGTTGCCTGAATAATCGCTGTGGCGTAAATGCTGTTTGCGTTTAAAGTTTCAAATGTTGAAGCGTAAATTAAATAATTTCCGTTGGAAAAAGGTGGAATTAAAATTTCTGTGCTATGTTGTTGATAATCGTTCTCCGTTTTTAAAGATTGACGGAAATTGGTAACCAAATCTAGCTTTTTAATAAATGCTATCTTGGCCGAATCGTTGTAAGTTAGGGCGAATTCCGCCTTTTCTTTTTCATTGATTTTATAAATGTGAAAATACAATTCCGCTACATTTTTATAGGAAACCAATATCTTATTGTCTTTATTGTTTGGTACCAGTTTTTCAGCAGTTATATTTAAAGATAAGTTGAAAATTTGCTGTTTTAGCAAATTGCATTTTTGGGCGCCAAAACTGGTTGGAAATTTGGAGATGGCTTCTTCACAAATTTCGAGTGCTTTTAGGCGTTTAAACTGGTTTTCGGTTTTGGTTAATGGCACATAATCATTTGCTTGGTTGTTGTAAGCTGATGCGATTTCAAAATCGATTAACGTGGAAGATTCTGAAGTTTTAAATTCATTTTTTAAACTGATTAATGAATTTAAAAAGAGCGGTTCTTTTTCGGAAAATGTGGCATTTTCTTTTACAAATGCAAGTCGTTCCAGTTCTATAGCAATAAAAGCGTTGTTGTTATTTTCCTTTAGATGAAATGCCGCTAATTTTTGATAAATTTTTAAGGCATTGAATTGAAGTGATAAACTGTCCTTAGTTTCCAATTTTATTGTTGAAAAATCTTTGAAATTGGCCAAATATTTTTCGTCGGAAATTTCAAACTTGTAAACCGGATTTGCAATGGAAGTTTCTGATGTTTTATAGAAATC
>JAAFHC010000065.1 GCA_010906935.1 Gelidibacter sp. | reverse complement strand
TGCTTAAACACAAAAGTACCGTTCATATAAGGGAAATACGATTCATCATTTTCATCGTTGGCTGCCAAAATTTCAGGAACCCAATGTTTAATGCTAGGTGCCGCCACTATTAATTCTTTGGCGTGTTTACCTTCAGAATGCAAATGGGTAGACAAAATTCCTTTATTATTATCTTCAGTTCTCGACAACACAGCCGCTCCTGCCCCATCGCCAAAAATTACCGTAACGCCTCTGCCTCTATCTGTTTTATCCAATCCGCCCGAATGAAATTCAGACCCAACCACCAACACATTTTTATACATTCCTGTTTTAATAAATTGGTCGGCAACAGAAAGCGCGTAAACAAAACCTGAACATTGATTTCTGACATCTAACGCACCTACTGTTCTCATATCAAGCATTTCCTGTATTTGAACACCACAGCCGGGAAAATAAAAATCGGGACTTAAAGTGGCGAAAACGATAAAATCAATATCGTCTTTTGTAAGTCCGGCCCTTTCAATGGCAATTCGTGCAGCTTTTGCGCCCATAACTGAAGAAGTGTCTTCACTGCCCTCAGGAATCCATCTTCGCTCTTTAATTCCCGTTCTTTCCTGAATCCACTCATCGTTAGTATCAATCATTTTCGCTAAATCATCATTGGTGACAATATTGTCAGGAACGTAGAAACCTAGACCGGTTATTTTAGAATTATACATAATTTAAGTTTTATTACTATATTTTCATCAAACATACTAAAATCAAAAACTATTTACAACATTAATTTTACGATGTTCATAACTATTTTATTGCGGATTTTAAATGAAATATAAAATATAACTGATTTATAGTTAATAACATAACTATTATATATAGATTGTACAAAATACGATATTCAACCAAAAATAAAAATAACCAAACCAAAAGCCAACATAACAACTTCGCTAAAAACACCTAATTTAGCATTATCATTCATCAATTTAGATCATTTAAATTGCTTCAAAAATTATATTTCCAATTTAAAGAAGCGGATTATGACCGATTAATTTATGACTTGGTTAATACCATTTTATAACTTCCTGAAGTGTCTTTTTTTGAATATCAGGAACATATGCTTTTTCAGCAGGATATCCAACCGGAAGTAATAAAAAAGCACGCTCATTACTTGGTCTTTTCAGTATTTTTTCTAAAAAACGCATTGGACTTGGTGTATGCGTTAAAGTAACCAAGCCAGCATTGTGAATGGCAGAAATTAAAAACCCACATGCCAAACCAACCGATTCATTTACATAATAATTTTGATGCTTAATCCCTTTTTTATCAATTTCAAAAGGGCGTTTAAAAACAACAACTAAATAAGGTGCAGTTTCTAAAAAAGGTTTATTGGCATCGGTTCCTAAATGTTTTAAATCACTCAACCATTCATCATTCATTCGCTCACTGTAACTTTTTCGTTCTTCTTCTTCAGCAGCTTCTCAAATTTTTTTCTTTAATTCAGCATTTTTAACAACACAAAAAGTCCAAGGTTGTTTGTTTGCTCCTGACGGAGCTGTTGATGCTGCTTTTATAATATTTTCAATCACCTCAAATGGTACTGATTTATCTGAAAAATGACGAACGGACCTGCGTTTAGTTAACCATTCATAATACTTTTTGGATCTGTTTATCATTTCATCTTCAGAAAAAACCGCTTGCTGATATCTAATATGCTTATGCCCGTCAATTAAAATATAATCGTCTGTTTTCATCATTTAAAAAATTAAGATTCCTTTACTGGAATTTTACTCATGGCGTATTCCGTAATTGCTGTTATTGATAGCGATGGATTCACACCCGGATTTGCCGAGATCATAGAACCATCGCAAATCATCATATTTTTATAACCAAATACGTTACAATGTTTATCTATAACACCTTCTGAAGTATTTTCTCCCATAACAGCGCCTCCTAAAATATGAGCAGTTGTTGGCGTACCAAGCAACACATCTGTAAAATTAGCGTAAGGAATTCCGTTTACAATTTCACCAAATTTTTTTCCTAATGTTAACGCTTCCGGAATAAATGCATTCGGCTTTAGCCCTTCCTCTTTTTCTGTTTTCATACGGGTTATTTTACCAAGTTTAATGCGAAGCGTACTGTCTAATGTTTGCATAAATAATAAAACAGTAGTACGTTTTGCGTAATTTTTGACAAAAATGGTTTTCATCAATTTAATAGGATGTTTTATAACCAACCCAAAAATTCCAAACACCCTGACTACTGCAAATTTATGATGAATAATAGGTATGGTAAGCATTCTAAAAAAGCTTGAACCTTCTCCGTAACGAACAGGCTCTAAATGACTGTTTTCATCGGTATGCAAAACAGCTCCAATGGCCAATCCTTTTGAAAAATCTTTTGAATGCTTTTCTGTTGAAGTGACCAACAATAAAGATTCATTATTTGTGCGAATATTGCAACCCGCCATTTCCGATAAATTTGGCAATGATTTTTGTTTAAGCTTTAACAACAAAGGAACTGTACCTAAAACGCCACCTGAAAAAATTACACCTTTTGCAGTAAAAATACCATTTTCCTTTTTCCCAATACTCGATTTAAATTCAATTTTATAACCGTCAGAACCATCTTCGTTTCCAATAACTGAAACATTATACACTTCCTTTTCAGCCAAAATTTCAGCCCCTAACTGTTGTGCCAAGTACAAATAATTTTTATCCAATGTGTTTTTAGCATTGTACCTACAACCTGTCATACACGCCCCACAATGCGTACAGCCAGTTCTATCCGGTCCTTTCCCTCCAAAATAAGGATCATCAACAGTACGTCCCGTTTCTCCAAAATACACCGCCACTTTTGCAGCTTCAAAATGAGTTTCTTTGCCAATTTTTTTGGCTATTTCTTTAACAACATTATCCGCTTCGTGCAATTTCGGATTGATTGCCGCACCCAACATTTTATAAGCAGTATCATAATGTGGTTTGAGTTCTTCCTCCCAATTGTTTAATGTTGCCCAACTTCCAGAAATAAAAAAATGCTGTTTGGGAATTGGCAGTGTATTCGCATAAGTCAAAGAACCTCCGCCAACACCTACACCTGAAAGCACGGTTACATGATTTAAAAAAGTCATTTTAAAAAAGCCTTTCATGAGCAATTTGGGTTCCCAAATCCAATTTTTTAAATCCCAATTTGTTTTAGGAAAATCTTCGCTTTTAAACCATTTTCCTTTTTCTATGACCAAAACTTTATAGCCTTTTTCAGACAAGCGCAACGCACTCACCGATCCGCCAAATCCGCTTCCAATAATCACATAATCAAAATCCGGTTGTAACATTACTTTTTAATTTGAAAATTAAATATTCTGAAAAAATTTCCCGCTTCCATCTGACACATTTGTCTTGTCGAGATAATTATATAAACGAATATACATAAATATCTTAATTCTACTTATAGTTTTGCCAATTTGTCACCTTTCTCACTTTGGTATTTTTTTTGACTATAACAGTAGGTAAATAATAAATCAAAAACTAAAAAATATGGCAAAAGGAAGTATTAAAGTAACGGCTGAAAATATTTTTCCCATTATTAAAAAATTCTTGTATTCTGATCACGAAATATTTTTGCGTGAGTTGATTTCAAATGCAACGGATGCTACTTTAAAATTAAAACATTTATCCACTTTAGGTGAAATTAAGGGCGATATTGGAAATCCCATTATTGAAATAAAAGTTGATAAAGAGAAAAAAGAAATCAGAATTATTGACCAAGGTGTTGGAATGACTGGTGATGAAGTAAAAAAATACATCAACCAAATTGCTTTTTCGGGCGCTGAAGAATTTGTTGAAAAATACAAAGACAAAGTGGAAGACACAGGAATTATTGGTCATTTCGGATTGGGATTCTACTCGTCTTTTATGGTTGCCGAAAAAGTGGAGATTTTCACAAAATCTTTTGAGGAAGATGCGAAAGCTGTACGATGGGAATGCGACGGGAGCCCAAAATATACTTTGGATGAAGTTGAAAGAGCAGAACGTGGAACAGAAATAGTGTTGCATATTGCCGATGATTCCACAGAGTTTTTGGAAGAAAACAGAATAACACAACTGTTAAACAAGTACAACAAGTTTATGCCAATTCCAATTAAATTTGGAACGCGTGAAGAATCGTTGCCTTTACCCGAAGATGCGCCAGAAGACGCAAAACCGGAAAAAATTACGGTGGATAATATTGTAAACAATCCGAATCCGGCCTGGACAAAAAATCCGGCTGATTTAAAAGAGGAAGATTATGCCGATTTTTACAGGGAATTGTATCCAATGCAGTTTGAAGAACCATTATTTAACATTCATTTAAATGTTGATTATCCGTTTAACTTAACCGGAATTTTATATTTTCCAAAGCTTACAAAAAACATTGATCAGGCGAAAGATAAGATTCAATTATATCAAAATCAGGTATTTGTAACCGACAATGTGGAAGGAATTGTGCCCGACTTTTTACAAATGCTTCGTGGCGTAATTGATTCTCCGGATATTCCTTTAAACGTTTCCCGTTCTTATTTGCAAAGTGATGCTGCCGTTAAAAAAATTGCGAGCTACATCACAAGAAAAGTTGCGGACAAACTCATTAGTTTGTTTAAAAACGATCGAAAAGCTTTTGAAGAAAAATGGAACGACATCAAAATAATTATTGAATACGGAATGCTTTCCGAAGATAAATTCTTTGAAAAATCGGATAAATTTGCTTTGTATCCAACGGTTGATGATACCTATTTCACTTTTGAAGAATTGGAAGAAAAAATAAAACCGCTTCAAACCGATAAAGACAATAACCTGATTATTTTATACGCATCAAATGTAAAATCGCAACACAGTTACATTGATGCCGCAAAAGAAAAAGGCTATGAAGTTTTATTGTTGGATTCTCCCATTGTTTCTCACTTGATTCAAAAATTGGAAGGTTCAAAAGAAAATATCCATTTTGCGCGTGTTGATGCAGATCAAATTGACAATTTAATCAAAAAAGACGAAGCCAAAATAAGCAAGCTTTCTGATAAGGAAATTGAGGAATTAAAACCGATAATTGAAGAATTAATTCCGAAAAAAACCTATTCCGTTCAGTTGGAAGCAATGGATTCATCGGCAAATCCGTTTATCATTACGCAACCAGAATTTATGCGCAGGATGAAAGAAATGCAAGCAACTGGCGGCGGCGGATTTATGGGAATGGGTAATTTCCCGGAAATGTATAATTTGGTTGTAAATACAAACAATGAATTGGTAGGTAAAATTTTAGCCACCAAAACCAAAAAGAAACAAGAAGCTTTAATTAAACAAGCGTTTGATTTGGCAAAACTTTCCCAAAATTTATTGCACGGCGAAGATTTGACCAATTTTATTAAGCGAAGTTTTGAATTGATTAAATAATAGTTTAACAAACAATTAGTAAAATGCCTCAATAGTTATTGGGGCATTTTTCATTACTTTTATCGGCGGATTTATAATCTGCAATACTTGGCATTTTTATTGCAGCTATCTATGAAATAAAAACTGAAAATGAGCAACAACTTAAAATTAATACTCTTTACACTTTGCATAAGCTGTTTTTCTGTTGATTTATTTTCACAAATTGATTCTGGAAAATCCGTCACCAAGCCCATAAAAATGGATGTCCAATCTGGCGCCCTTAAAAGCAAAACACCCATAAAAGCCACTTTTGAAAATAATAAAATAGCGCCTCCAATTCAAAATATTGATTTTAAAATCGATGAGAAATTAAACACCAGCGCCATTGATAAAAATTTAGAAGAAAATAAATCTACTTCAAAAAATCTTAATTTTTTAATGGAAACGTTGCCGGAAGACAGAGACATTATTGGCAAAAAATACTGGAAAGGACAAGATGTGACACATAAGAAACTGGAAAGTAATTTTAGTTTAGGAACCGTTAAAAGCACCACAAAAACAGTTAAAATTGAGTGTCGCGACTTTGGTTTGGTTGATGGAGACCGCATTCAAATTTTCTTAAACAATACTATTGTGAGCACCAACATCGGATTAAAAGGAAATTACTTTGTGGTGTACCTCAATTTAGAAGAAGGTTTCAACAGAATTGATTTTCAGGCATTGAACCAAGGATATTCTGGTCCGAATACTGCCGAAATGATTGTTTATGACGCTATGGGAAATATCATTTCCTCTAAAGAATGGAATTTAGCAACCGGAGAAACTGCCACACTTGGCATCATTAAAAAATAAAATTTTATGATTTTAGCGGCATCAGGCATTATTTTACAAGACAAAAAAATACTGTTGCTGCAACGTTCCCATTACACAGAAAATTATGCAGCATGTTGGGGTTGCCCGGGAGGAAGAGCAGAAATTGGAGAAACTGCCGAACAAAACGTGATTCGTGAAGTTAAAGAAGAGTGCAACTTAGATTTTACGCCTACCGAAATAATTAAAACCGGTATTTGGCAAGACAGGAAATATTATCGTTTTCTTGGAAATTGGACCGGCGAAATAATTATTCAAGAACTTGAGGTATTGGATTACAATTGGTTTTCATTTGATGAGGCTTCAAAATTGAAACTGGCTTTTGATTATCGGGAAATCATTGAACTGCTTTACAAAAATCGCCAATTATTTTAAAAAATTATCAATATACTTCATTCACATATTGTCCCAAAAGGCATTGAAAATATTCGGCTGCAAAATTATGCACCAGAAGTATTTTATAACTTTATTCCTTCAAACGCTGGTATAAAAAAAGCGATTAAACGCGGACAACTATTAATCGATGGCGAAATTGCCCAAACAGGAAATTATGTGCAATATGGTCAGGTGATCGATTTATTGGAAACGCCACAATCGCAACCCAAAATATTTGAACTTCAACTAGAAGTTTTATTTGAAGACAATTTTATGGCGGCGATTCACAAACCGGCCGGATTTTCAGTAAGTGGAAATGCGTATAAAACCATTTACAATTCGTTGCCCTATAATTTGAAAAAGAGTTCAGAACCAGATGCGCTTCCCTGGCCAACATCAGTGCACAGATTAGACAACCAAACTTCAGGTATTTTGCTGGTTGCCAAAACAAAAACAGCACAAATTGCATTGGGAAACCAATTTGAAAATCACACCATCCAAAAAAAATATTGCGCAGTTGTGATTGGGAAAGTTTTTTCAAATGGCGGAATCAAAACTCCCATTGAAGACAAAACCGCCGAAACTGATTTTGAAGTTGTCACTGTTGTAAACTCTTTAAGATTTGAGCAATTAAGCCTTTTAAAGGTGTTCCCAAAAACCGGAAGAACGCACCAAATAAGGATTCATTTAGCAAGTATTGGGCATCCCATTTTTGGAGACAAATTATATCTTGAAGAAAAAATGTTTCATAAAGGTAAAGGACTTTTTTTATGCGCTTATGAAATTTCATTCCTGCATCCAAAAACTTCCGAACAGATCAACCTTAAAATTGCAACGCCACACAAATTTGAATCCTTGCTTTTAAGAGAACAAAGACGCTCGCAAACTTATTATTAGTATTGAGTATTGAGAATTGAGTTGGGATTTACTTGTTGTATGTTATATGTTGTAAGTTAAAATAGGTAACTGTTATCGAGTACTTAAAAATAATTAGCCAAATAGTGAGTTTTAAGTTTCAAATTAAAAATAATCTGGAGAAAAGAAATGGAAAAGTTGAAAGTTACAATTGAGATGTGAAAATTTTAGAGTTAACAAAGAATACCCCGTAGGGGTAAAATATTTTTAGCCCGGCGTTAAAAACGCTGGGTAGGAAAAAAAATATATGGTTTTGGCGGCATTTTTGCTATTTTTTGCAAAAATGATGAAAAAACTTAAAGAACTGGTTTAAACTTAAAATCTAATAAAAAAGGTCAACATCAATCAGGGAAATTTAAGTTTTGCTTTTAGCAAAATAAATTTAAGAAAACAAATCATTCAATACTTTTGCCAAACGAATTCCTCCTTTTTGAAGTTGAGACCGAACCGTTTCAAAATTTTCATAAGAATAATTATAGCTTAACTTTTCACCAACTGCAACAGATGCGTATGCTTTCACGGCAAAAGTTTGGGTTTCGTTCACCCAATCTACTAAAGAGCCTTTTTGTAAAAACTTTACTTGCTCTTTCGAAATTTTATCGGCATTGTCGGTAAGTTCCGTATAAGTCATCTCAAAACCATCGATCATTTTTGAGTCCCAAACAGCATGCAAGTTTGTTCCGCTGCCAAACCATTGCACCTGAATATCGTTTCCGCCTTTATCTTCTGCCCTTCCAACGTGCATTGGCTGGTGTAAATCGCCCATAAAATGCACCAATAATTTCAAATAGAAGGCTTTATCTTCTTTGGTGGCATTTTTATCTAAAATAACAGCTTTACATTTCTCAATTCCTGTGACCATATCGCCTTCAGGATTCTTTTCAGAATCTTCATATTTTACGCCAAAAGGCATATTCACATAATGCATGGTATTAAAATTTCTATAACGATTATCAGATTTTATGTCGTCCCCAAAAGTGGAAACCAACGCCAAACTTTGTCCGTCCAAAATTTTATTTATTTCGCGTTTTGCCTTTGAACTTGTGTAATTCGAGGCGATTTCACCAATGGTTCTATGACCGGTTTTTCCCCAATTTGGTTTAAGGTCGTTGGCAAATATTTGAGCGCTTATCAATAAAAATACAGTTAAAATATAGCTTAATCTTAAGGTTTTCATCTTGTTTTATTTTTGGCTAAGGTAAAAAATAAAGTGGGTAAAAAATTTGTAAATTATAAAAAATATTTTATATCTTTATGATATCATATTAATATCAACTAAAACAACAATCATGACACAAGAAAAAATTATTAAAGTCTCGAATGGCTATTTGATGCTATTCCTGTTTTTTGCTTTTGGCATCGCAGGCATTTACGGCGTAGCCAATATTTCTGATTGGTTCGCCATCGCCATTTTTTTGGCAATTATAATTCTTCCCGGTTTCTTTTTGATTAATCCAAACACATCCAAAGTGATATTACTTTTCGGAAAATACATTGGAACGGTGAAGGAAAACGGATTTTATTGGGGAAATCCTTTGTATCTAAAAAAAGGCATTTCACTTAGGGCTTGCAATTTCGACAGTGAGCGCGTGAAGGTGAACGACAAATTAGGAAACCCAATTATGATTAGCACTATTTTGGTTTGGAAGGTAAAAGACACGTACAAAGCTGCTTTTGATGTTGACAATTATGAAAATTTTGTAAGAGTGCAGTCGGATGCCGCTGTAAGAAAATTGGCAAGTTTGTATCCTTACGACAATTTTGAAGATGATGACAAAGATGAAGAAATTACCTTAAGAGCAAGTGTAAATGAAGTGAGCATTGCTTTAGAAGAAGAACTTTCTGAACGATTGGAAATGGCAGGAATCCAGGTTTTGGAAGCGCGAATTGGTTATTTGGCTTATGCTCAAGAAATTGCAAGCGCCATGTTAAAACGCCAACAAGCCACCGCAATTATTGCTGCACGTCATAAAATTGTGGAAGGCGCCGTAAGTATGGTGGAAATGGCGATTTTAAAACTAAGTAAAAATAATATTGTAGACTTAGATGAAGAAAGAAAAGCCGCCATGGTGAGCAATTTAATGGTGGTGCTTTGTTCTGATAAAGACGCTACACCCATTGTAAACACAGGAACTTTAAACCATTAAAAGATGATCGCCATTTTAGTTTACGTTACTTTCATTATTTATATGACAGTTTCAAAAATGATTTTTTAGCAACCAATTTTACAATCATGAAGGAATATAAAATTATATCGAAAAATTTTTGGAAAAAAGACACTTTTTTTGAAGACACACTTAACCAATACGCCAGAGAAGGCTGGGAAGTGGTCAGCGCTTTAAGTAACGGCCACGGCGATTTTTCAAAAGTGATTTTTGAACGGGATAAAAACAAATACTGAAAACCAGTTTTTGTAAAAAACAACAATCTTCCATTTCAAAAAAAACGAAACAAAAGCCGCTATTATGAAAATATTTATTGAAGAGCAAAAGTTCACGCAATCTTGGCTATTTATTGGTTTAATCATTGCTTTAGCAGTGGTCGCAATTCCAATAATTGAAGATTGGAATACTATTTCACAAGGCAGTTTTGGAGAAATGCTAAATGACGCAGGCGGTATTCTGGTTATTTTATTCGTATTTGCACTTTTTAATTTTTTCAAGCTAAAAACTAGAATCGACGAAAAAGGCGTTTATTATCAGTTTTTGCCATTTCATTTCTCCTATCGATTTTTACCTTGGAATACCATTTCAAAATGTTATGTTAGAAACTATGATGCTATTTTTGAATATGGCGGCTGGGGTTTAAAATTCAGTTTTAGAAAAAAAAGAGGAAAATCATTTACCGTAAAAGGAAACATCGGACTTCAATTATTATTGACAAATGGAAAGCTCCTTTTAATTGGAACGCAAAAAAGGGAAGAAATTCAAAGAACGATTGACACGTATCAGGATAAAATCGCAACGATAAAATCTTAAATTAGAAAAGAAGCAGAAAATGACAAAGAAAAAAGCATTTGCATTACGGATAGATGAAGATATGCTGAAAGCAATTGAAAAATGGGCTGCTGATGAATTTCGCTCCACAAACGGACAGTTGGAATGGATGCTCAACAAAAGCTTGAAAGACGCCAAAAGATCTCCTAAAAAATCAAATCCAGAGCAAGAATAAATGGATTATTTCCTAATTACTTAATATAAAAAACTCCAAATTTTCATTTGGAGTTTTTTTATTATTAGGATAAATAAGATTATTTTTTTGGATGCACCAAAGTCATTTCATCAATTAAATTTTTAGCGCCTGCATATTTATCGATGATAAACAGTACGTAACGAATATCCACCATAATATTTCTGCAAATATCCGGATCGTAATTCATATCACTCATTGTTCCTTCCCAAACCCTGTCGAAGTTTAATCCGATTAAATTTCCTTGGGCATCAATAGCAGGACTTCCAGAATTTCCTCCGGTGGTATGGTTTGTTCCAATAAAATTTACTGGCATTTTTCCATTTTCTCCATATTGTCCGTAATCTTTTGCATGGTATAAATCTACCAATTTTTGAGGCACATCGAACTCATAATCTCCCGGAACATATTTTTCCATAACGCCTTCTAAAGTAGTCGTGGCGCTATAATAAACACCATTATTTGGTTCATATCCTTTAACTTGCCCGTACGTTACCCGAAGCGTGCTGTTGGCATCGGGGAAAAAGCGGTTGTTTGGAAATACTTCCATAAGCGCCTTCATATATTCCTTTTGTACGGCTTCAATTTGCATATTAAGCGCTTGAAATTTAGGTTCCAGTTTATTGTAAAAAACAGTGTGCAACTCTTTCCCAAAAGCATACGCCTTATCATCATTTAACTTTTTGATGACTTCATCAGGAGTTCCTGCAAGCAAATTTTCAGCGCCTTCTATAGTTGTAAGTTTTGAGTTTGCATAAATATTGTTGGTGAGTTCAGTGAAATTTACGTTGGTCATATTTGCAGGCAAATATTCTTTTGGCGATTTTTCGGCATATAAAGTAACCAATTTTTCAAAAACTGGCTTGTCAACCGTAGCGCTATAATTTTTATAAATGCCTTTAAATGAATTCAACGCAGATTCTTTGGCTTTAGTAAATGCTGGTTCGCCTCCTTTTAAATAAGCTTGTTCTATTTGGTATGCCCTAAAAGTAATTCCCAACAGTTCAACATTTCTGTAGGCAACTTCCATCCAGTATTCACGAGCCAATGAAACACTTTCGATTTCTGTATATAATTTCTCGAAATCCGACAGCAATGTTTTATAACCCACCAAATCTTTTTCATTTACTATTTTAGTGAATTCCTTTTCCAATTCACGTTTCTTTTCTATGGCTTTTGATTTTTGAATTCCCTGGCTCTCTCCTATCCATTTTTTCCAATAGTTTGCGGTTGAGGCATATTTTGAGGCATATTTAATCTTAATATCGGCATCTTTTCTCATAAATGAATCCGTTATTTTCAAAGCATTGTCACGAATTTCGATTCTTGCCGGATTCAAAACATTTGCAATTTGATCTACGCCAACAGCTGGCAAATATTCATTGGTGCGTCCCGGGAATCCGAATACCAAAGTAAAATCTCCTTCTTCAACACCATCCAATGATATTGGCAAATAATGGTTTGGTTTGTAAGGCACATTGTCTTTTGAATAACTTGCCGGACGGTTGTTTGCATCAGCATAAATGCGGAACATAGAAAAATCTCCTGTATGGCGTGGCCACATCCAATTGTCGGTATCTGCGCCAAATTTTCCTATTGAAGATGGCGGAGCGCCAACCAAACGAAGATCATTAAACGTTTCGGTAACAAACAACAAATATTGATTGCCATTATAAATTGATTTAATGTTGGCGTTTTGCCAAGCTTCCTTTTCGGCAGCTTTCGCCACTTTTTCAATATTTTGGTTGATGATTTTCAATTTTGAAGCTTCATCCATAGAAATGTCTATTCCTTTAAACACTTCCGAAGTAACATCATCAATTCTTTTTATAAAAGTGACATTCATACTTGGATTTGGCAATTCTTCTTCATAATTCATCGCCCAAAAACCATCTTTTAAATAATCGTTTTCTACTGTTGAATGGGATTGTATTGCACCAAATCCGCAGTGGTGATTGGTTAAAAGCAATCCGTTTGGTGAAATAATTTCTGAAGTACAGCCGCCGTTAAAATGAACAATGGCATCTTTTAAACTTGAATTATTGACATCATAAATGTCTTTTGCTGTCATTTTGCTTCCCAATAGTTGCATTTCGGTTTCATTCATTCCTTCCAATAAAGAAGGAATCCACATTCCGCCTTGAATTTCCCGCGTATCTGCTATGGTTGTTGACGTTGCCTTTTGATCTTTGCTTGTGGTTTCTTGTACCGTTTTACAGGAAACTGTTAATAAGGCTACTAATAAAAAGAGTTTAAAATATTTCATGTGTTCAAAAATTTATCTCACAAAGATACGCAACCAAAAACACTTTTTTAGTCGGATATTCATTGAACTGGTTTAAACTTTTTTCAATTGGCTACAAAATGTTATTTTTCACTCACTTTTTGTCTTTTTTGAACTCCGTAGCGATGCTATGCAG
>JAAFHC010000291.1 GCA_010906935.1 Gelidibacter sp. | reverse complement strand
ACATCAAAATAGGACAAGAAGTTACCGTAAAAATTGACGCCAGTGATACAATGAAAAACTTTAAGGGAAATATCACTTGGATTGCTTCTGAAGCCGAATTTACCCCTAAAATTATTCAAACAAAAGAAGAACGTATCAATTTGGTATATGCCGTAAAAGTGGCCGTAAAAAACGATGGAAGTTTAAAAATAGGAATGCCTGCGGAAATGTGGATCTCAACACAAACCGAATAATGATGAAGACCTTACATAAAATAGGTTCAATACTTGCACTTTTTATTGGTGCAATGTCTGTTTTTGCAGGCTCAAAAGTGCTGTTGGGAATTGACCTAAAAAATTACAATGTGCTCAACTGGCTGGTTATATACAATGTGTTTTTGGGAATTCTTTCAATAGCTGTATCGTATTTAATTTGGAAAAGCAATTTACAAGCCAAAAAAGCAATTGTATTTATCCTTTTGGCACATACTACAATAGCGCTTTATCTGTACTTTTTTAATGAAACTGTAGCAATGGAAAGTATAAAAGCCATGGGATTTAGAGTCAGTATCTGGATTTTAATTTTCTTGTTAACAATCAAAATGAATAGCAATCATAAAAAACAAACCACATGAAAAAAACAAACATTTTAGTAGTCATTGCTTTGGCAACTCTTTTATTTATTTCCTGCAATGAAAATAAAAAACAACAAACTGTTAAACCTGTCCAAACCGAAGAAGAAGCTCGCGAAAGTGAAGGTGTATTAGAATTAAATAACGGGAATTTGTGGATGGCAAATGCTGAAACTAGCGAAGGAATCCAAAATATGCGCCAGTTAGTGAACAATTTTACGGATACTGAAAATATGGAAGCGTATTCAGAACTAAAAGGGAAATTAGAAGCAGAATTTGGCTCCATCATATCCAAATGCACGATGACTGGAGAAGCTCACGACCAATTACACAATTACCTTTTGCCAATGAAACCATTATTTAAGGATTTGGTGGCTGAAGATTTAGCAATCCGTAAATCTGGTTTAGAAAAATTGACCAAACACTTGTCGGAATATTCAACCTACTTTAAATAAAATAACCATTTAAAAAATGAGTATTTCCGTTCAACATATCAGCAAATCATTCAAAAAAGTGAATGCCGTAAACGATGTTTCTTTTGAAGTAAAAGAAGGGGAATTGTTTGGGTTAATTGGACCTGATGG
>JAAFHC010000064.1 GCA_010906935.1 Gelidibacter sp. | reverse complement strand
ATTTAAGCAATTATAGAAGAAATTACCAAAAAAGCGAACTTTCAGAAGAAGGAATTACCGACAATCCTATGGAATTATTTCAAAAATGGTTTCACGAAGTGGAAGAATTTGGCGGTGATCCTGAAGTGAATGCGATGGCGGTTTCGACTATTGGTAAGGACGGATTTCCAAAAACCAGAATGGTATTGCTAAAAAGATACACTTGGGAAGGTTTTATATTTTTCACCAATTACGACAGCGAAAAAGGAAAAGCCATTGCGCAAAACCCAAATGTTTGTGTATCTTTTTTTTGGTCCAATATTGAGCGACAAATTATTATAAAAGGTGTTGCCGAAAAACTATCGGAAAATTTGTCGGATGGTTATTATGACTCTCGACCCGACGGAAGTAAATTAGGCGCTTGGGCTTCAGACCAAAGTGAAGTGGTTCCATCTCGCAGTTATTTAGATGAAAGATTGGCTTCTTTTGAAAAACAATTCGAAAATAAAGAAATTGTTCGTCCAAAAAATTGGGGCGGAATTCTCGTAAAACCAATAAGCATGGAATTTTGGCAAGGACGTCCAAATCGCATGCACGACAGAATTAGATATACTTTACAGGAAGATTTTAATTGGAAAATTGAGCGATTGGCTCCTTAAGCAGTAACTTTAAACTTCAATAAAAACAACATGAAAACACTTTATATTGTTAGGCACGCGAAATCTTCTTGGGAATATGAAGGAATTAAAGACATTGATCGTCCTTTGAAAGAACGTGGAATTAATGACGCCTATTTAATTTCGAACGTTTTGCAAAAAAAAATTGCTACGCCAGATGTATTTATCGCAAGTTGCGCAAACAGGGCTTTGCATACCGCAATGATATTTACCTATACTTTTAATTTTCCGCTTGCAAATCTTAGAATTAGCAAATCGCTGTTCAATTTCAGCGATGGCTATTTAATTAAAACGGTAAAAGCCTTGGATGACGGATTTGATTCTGCCATCATTTTTAGCCATGACCATGGCATTAGCGATTTTGTGAATAAATTTGGAAGTCTTCATTTAGATAACGTGCCAACTTGTGGCGTTGTTGGAATTAACTTCGATACCAATCATTGGAAAGACATTAAATCGGGAAAAACTTTTTTAACTGAATTTCCTAAAAATTATAAATAGCATTATTTTGAAAATTGAAAAACTTGCCGGAATCGACATTGGTTCCAACGCCATAAGATTGCTGTTGGTAAACGTTATAACCGAGCAAAATAAGAGCCAAGAACCAAGTTTTAAAAAATCGGCATTGGTTCGGGTTCCTATCCGTTTGGGCGCTGATACTTTTCTGAACGGAAAAATTTCAGAAGAAAATAAAATCAGGATGATCAAAGCTATGGAAGCTTTCAAATTATTGATGGAAGTTCATGGTGTTCAAAAATATAAAGCTTGTGCAACTTCCGCGATGAGGGAAGCAAGCAACGGCAAGGAAGTTGCCAAAGAAATTTTTGAAAAAACTTCGGTCAAAATTGATATTATTGATGGCACTCAAGAGGCCAAGATAATTTTTGGAACAGATTTAAGCACTGTCATTACTGTTAAAAATTCCTATTTATATGTTGATGTTGGCGGTGGAAGCACCGAAATAACGCTTTTTTCAAAAGGAAAAATTATCAACGCAAAATCCTTTAAAATAGGAACTGTGCGTTTGTTGGACGACAATAAAGAATTTAAAAATATATGGAAAAGCGTTGAGCTCTGGGTCAAAGAAAATACAAAAAACTTAAAGAAAATATCTGTCATTGGTTCTGGAGGAAACATCAATAAAATTTTTAAAATATCAGGAAGACCAATTGGAAAACCATTGTATTTAAGCTACATTAAAAACCAATTAGAAGTTTTAAGCAATTTAACTTATGAAGAACGCATCATGCAGCTGGACTTAAATCCGGACAGGGCCGACGTAATTATTCCAGCAACAAAAATTTATTTATCAATTATGGAATGGAGTGGCGCAAATAAAATATTTGTTCCGAAAATTGGACTTGCAGATGGTATTGTGAAAAATTTATACTTCGACAGTTTGAAAAAAAATTAGATTTCTAGATTTTCAGTAACTAAGCTTTTATAAACTCTTCTACCAATTTACCAACCGATTTTTCAGCAATTTTTGCCACTTTTTGTACTTCCTCGTGTGAAACGGCTTCTACAATTCCTTCAACGCCTAAATCGGTAATTACAGAAATTCCAAAACAAGTCATTCCCATATGTTTGGCGACAATCACTTCTGGCACTGTTGACATTCCAACGGCATCGGCACCCAAAATTTTAACCATTTTATATTCTGCAGGCGTTTCAAAAGTTGGTCCTTGCAATGCCAAATAAATTCCTTTTTGAATTGGAACATTCAATTTAAGTGCAATTTGCTCCATTTTAGCAATCATCTTTTTGCTGTAAGCCTCGTGCATATCAACAAATCTAGGTCCAAAACGTTCGTCATTTTTCCCGTGCAAAGGATGAAATGGCATCAAATTAATATGATCTGTTATAATCATAATATCCCCAACTTTAAAATTAGGATTCACGCCTCCAGAAGCATTTGAAACTATTAAATTTTCTACGCCCAAAAATTTCATCACACGCACCGGAAAAACTGTTTGTTCCATTGTCCAACCTTCATAATAATGAAATCGGCCTCGCATTGCAATTACTTTTTTGGCGCCGATATTGCCATAAATCAATTCTCCTGAGTGGCCTTCCACCGTTGAAACAGGGAAGTTGGGAATTTCATTGTAAGGAATTGAAAATTCAATGTCGATTTTCTCGACCAAATTGCCCAAACCTGTTCCTAAAATAATACCATAATCTGCTTTTGAAATTCCTTTATTTTGTAAGAATTTAACTGTTTCCTGAACTTTGTTCCACATAATTTTTTATAAGATTGTCAAACCCATTTTTATGAGTTATAAACGTTGTTTTTATTGAGAGATAATGTAAGTTTTTTAGTTTTCCAAAAATACGGACATAATCCTTCTCTGTTGTTAAAATTATTTTATTTGTTGTCAATAACGATTCATACGCCGAATTTATTTCCTCAAGGTCATTTAAATTGAAATGATAATGATCCGGATACTTCAAATGTTTAAAATTAAGGTTTTTGCTTTTTAAATATGCTGTCAACGGTGTTGGATTAGCGATTCCGGTAACCAATAAAATTTCAAAATCGGCCAAATCGCTTAAATCAATTGTTGATTCACCTTTTAATTGCGTATCATAAGTTATGGCGGTAAAAAACACTTGCTGATGTGCTTTCGGATGTAACTTTTTGGTAATTTCTGCCTGCTCTTTTTCTGAAATATCAGCTGAACATTTGGTCACAATAATTGCCTGTGCCCTATTTGCACCCGAAGCATTTTCCCGTAAATCACCAGTTGGCAACATCATATCATTTACATATAAATTCGCATAAGTGGTTAACAGTAAATTAAATCCGCCCCTTACTTTTCTATGCTGAAAGGCATCATCCAGCAAAATAACTTCCGGCGGATTTTCCAATTGCTCCAACTTTGTAATTCCGTTGGTTCTGCTGGCATCAACACAAACAATTGCTTCAGGATATTTTAGATGAATTTGAAAAGGTTCATCACCCATAATTTCTGCAGAAACATTTTCATCAGCAATAAAAAAACCTTTGCTCTTTCTTTTATAACCTCTACTTAAAACCGCTATTTTGTGTTCATTTTTCAACAAATCGATTAAATATTCAATTTGAGGCGTTTTTCCAGTTCCGCCAACGCTTAAATTCCCGACAACAATTGTGGGCGTTTTAAAATGAAGAGATTTTAAAATGTTGTTATCATATAAATAATTACGAATACTCGTAATAAATCCATACAATATTGAAAACGGATATGCTATTTTTCTTATAAAGTCCACCACAAGCGAAAATACGAACAAATCGCAAAATTTCTGTATAAATCCTTAAACTTTCTTTGGTAAATTTTATCTTTGTTTCCCTAACGCTTTTGAAACTATGAAAATTAAAGATATTGCAGCTTGTATTGAAGAAATTGCCCCTTTAAATTATGCCGAAGATTTTGACAATGTGGGTTTGTTGGTTGGTGATTTCAACACCGAAGTAACTGGAATTTTGGTGACATTAGACACTTTAGAAACCGTGGTTGATGAAGCCATCGAAAACAATTGCAACTTAATTGTAAGTTTTCATCCCATTCTATTTTCCGGACTTAAAAAACTGAACGGCAAAAATTATGTGGAACGTGCGGTGATTAAAGCCATTAAAAACAACATTGCCATTTATGCGATGCATACGGCTTTAGACAATTCATTTCTAGGCGTAAATGCCAAAATGTGTGAAGTTTTAGGCTTGAAAAACAAAAAAATATTGATTCCACAAAAAAACACGCTTAGAAAACTCATTACTTACGCGCCAATTGCTTCCTCAGAAAAAGTGAGACAAGCGCTTTTTAACGCTGGGGCAGGCACTGTTGGAAATTACGACCATTGCAGTTTTAATGCAGAAGGTTACGGCACATTTAAAGGAAATGAAAATTCAAATCCGGTTTATGGAGAAAAAGGAAAGGTGCACCAAGAAAATGAAACTTTAATCAGTGTTATTTTTGAAAAGCACAAGGAAATAAATATCCTTTCCGCGCTTTTTAATTCGCATCCTTACGAAGAAGTTGCCTATGAAATAGTTTCTCTTGAAAATATAAATCAGGAAATTGGCTTGGGAATGATTGGTGAATTGGATGGTGAAAAAAGCGAAACTGACTTCCTGAATTTCTTAAAAAACACTATGAATTCAAAGGGTATTCGCCATTCAGAATTGTTGGGGAAACCCATTAAAAAGGTCGCTGTTTTAGGTGGATCAGGCAGTTTTGCCATTGAGAAAGCCATGGAAGCTGGTGCCGACATTTATGTAACGGCCGACATCAAATATCATGAGTTTTATAAAGCTGAAAATAAACTGGTTATTGCAGATATTGGGCACTACGAAAGTGAACAATTCACAAAAAATCTTTTAGTTGATATACTTACAAAAAAATTTCCTAATTTTGCAATCATTTTATCACAAAAAAACACAAATCCAATTTATTACTTATAATATGGCTAAAAGCAAAGAAGTTACTGTTGAAGAAAAGTTAAGAGCTCTTTTTGATTTGCAATTAATTGATTCAAGAATTGATGAAATTAAAAGCGTAAGAGGCGAATTACCTTTAGAAGTTGAAGATTTAGAAGATGAAGTTATTGGTTTAAACAAAAGACTTGTTAATTTAGACGAAGAAGTAGCTGTCCTAAAAAAAGAAATAACCGACAAAAAGTTGGTGATTGATGAAGCAAACGCTTTGGTAAAAAAATATACGGAACAACAAAAGAAAGTTCGTAACAACAGAGAATTCAATTCAATCAGCAAAGAAACTGAATTTCAAGAACTTGAAATTGAATTGGCTGAAAAAAGAATTAAAGAGCACAGAGCTAAAATTGAGCAAAAAAACGAAGTGATTGAAGGCACAAAAGTAAACCTTGCCAGAAAAGAAGAATTACTAAAACATAAGGCGGCAGAGTTGAACGATATTATGAGTGACACCGCAAAAGAGGAAAAAATATTGACCGAAAAATCTAAAGAATATTCTGAATTAATTGATGATAATTTATTGTCAGCTTATAATAGAATCAGAACAAATGTTAAAAATGGTTTGGCGGTTGTTTCTATTGAAAGAGGTGCATCAGGCGGGTCATTTTTTACCATTCCACCACAAAGACAAGTTGAAATTTCAAGTCGCAAAAAAATAATTACTGATGAATACAGCGGAAGAATTTTAGTTGACGGCGCTTTAGCGGAAGAAGAAAGAGAAAAAATTGAAAAACTTTTAAAGTAAATTCCATAAAAAGGCTTCCAAATCGGAAGCCTTTTATTTTTTAGTTGCTTTTATGGAGTACAGTAACGGAAATAATTTTTCACCACCTTTTTGCACAAACAATCCATCTGCCGTTTCTTCCATTTCCGGCAAAATATTATAGGGCGACTTTTCAAATTCATGCAAAAATTCAATATGCAATCTGGCAGCTGTCAATGCCGAAACAACCTCACCCAAACCGTGATTCCAACCGTATTCCTTACTCATTATATCAGCATCTTTATTGGTGTAGGTTCCTTTGTATTCTTCATAAATCACGGCACTATTTTGATAAGGATAAATTAATTTAGGCGGCGTTTGCAAATAATCAAACATCCAAACAATTGGATGAAATTCAATCAAATAAAACACGCCTCCACTTTTAAGTTTTTTCGCAATAATTTCTCCCCAGGTTTTTAAATCGGGCAACCAGCCAATAACGCCGTAAGAGGCAAAAACAATATCAAACTTTTCTTTTACCTTTTTTGGGACATCATACAAATTAGTTTCAATAAAAGTGGCGTCCAAATTCAATTTTCCATTAAGCAATTTCGCATTTTTTATTCCTTCATTAGAAATATCTATTCCAGTACATTTGGCTCCCAACCTGCTCCAACTTAAAGTATCCTGACCGAAATGACATTGCAAATGCAATAACGACTTTCCTTTCACTTCACCCAACTCTTCCAATTCATATTTGTTTAAGGACGTTTTTCCTTTTATAAAACCTTCAACATCATAAAAATCTGATTTGATATTAATACCCACTTTTTTGTTCCAAGTATCTTTATTTACTGCAAAATATTGTTGATTTTTATTTTCCATAAAATGCTTTTTAAACTTTTATTTTTTGATAAAAATAATCAATCCCAACCAAATTACAGGAATTGATTCCACCCAAAAACTGGTGTAATATCGAGATTTTTTTGGCGACGAAAACCATAAGAAAAGTCCGGCAATAATTGAAATTATCAGCACAATCAGAAAACCGATATATGTAAAATTTTCTTTGAAAATATCCATCAAAAGAAATCCAATCAACAACAAAGTTCCTAAAAATTTGGCATTGGTTATTCCCAAAATTTGCGGTAACGTTTTTAACGATTTTGAATCGTCATAAACATCGCGAATATCAAAAGGAATTGTAATCGCCAACAGGAATAAAATGCGTTGAAAAAACTCCAGAAAAACTGCGGAAGTAAATTGGTAATCCGCTTCATACAAAGGAAAAAATACCGAAATACCGGCCCAAGCTATGGCAATGCTAAAAATTTTAATTAAGGGAAAATTTCTAAACGAAACTTCCAATTTTCCCATTTTAAATAATGGAATTGCATAAAAAAACGTCATAAAAGCAAAGGGAAAAAGTATTAAAACGGACTTTAGGTTAAAATCGGCAAAAAAGGAGCTATAGCCCAATCCTAAAATTGACAAAATCATTAACGTCAATATTCCTTTTAAATTCATAAAAAACCAGTCCTTGAACCAATTCAATCTGTTGTTTTTTATTTCGTAAAATCGAATAAAATTATAGGAAATCAGAATAGAAAAAGCCACAAAAAATGGCGTTAAATTATCATCAATTCCAAAATTAATCAGCGTGATTTTTGTCAATGAAAATCCGGCCAGTGCCACATGTATATTGGTGTAAATATAAAAATCAACTATTTTTTTAAACAACTGCATATCACAAAAGTACCGATTTGATTTCATACTGGATTTCTTAGTTAACAAAATATTATAATTAAGTAATATCAATTGCAGTGCTTTATGGAATTTTCATTAAATTTGGAATCATTAAAATAAAAAAAATACCTAAACATAAATGAGAACAGATTCCTTTGTTTTAAGACATATTGGACCTCGAGAAAATGAGGTGAAAGAAATGGTTGCCACTATTGGTGTTCAATCGTTAGACGAATTAATTGATAAAACAATACCTACAGATATTCGATTGGCTCATGAGTTGGATTTGCCAAAAGCAATGAGTGAATTTGAGTATTTAACGCACATTCAAAAACTTGCTGACAAAAACAAGTTGTTTAAAAATTATATCGGGTTAGGATATCATCCAACCATTCTTCCGGGAGTTATTCAACGAAATATTTTAGAAAACCCGGGCTGGTACACTTCTTACACGCCTTATCAGGCTGAAATTTCACAAGGTAGAATGGAAGCTTTGATTACTTATCAAACAATGATCTGCGATTTAACAGGTTTAAAAATAGCGAATGCTTCTTTATTAGATGAAGGAACTGCGGCAGGCGAAGCCATGCTCATGCTTTTTCATTCAAGATCTCGCAATCAGGTAAGTTCAAATGCATCAAAATTCTTTGTTTCCAATGAAGTTTTGCCGCAAACTATGGATGTTTTAAAAACACGAGCAATTCCATTAGCTATTGAACTTATTTTTGGAGATCACGAAAAATTTGAATTTACCAATGAAATTTTTGGGGCAATTATTCAATATCCGGGAAAAAGCGGCCAAATTTATGATTATACAGCATTTATTGAAAAAGCAAAAGCTGTTGAGGCCAAAATCGCGGTAGCAGCAGATTTATTGAGTTTATCTCTTTTAACGCCTCCGGGCGAATGGGGCGCAGATGTGGTTGTTGGAACTACACAACGATTTGGGATCCCGATGGGTTATGGCGGTCCGCACGCAGGATATTTTGCCACCAAAGAAGAATATAAACGCAATTTACCAGGAAGAATCATTGGCATTTCTGTAGATAAAAACGGAAACCGTGCTTTGCGTATGGCACTACAAACCAGAGAACAACACATAAAACGTGAAAAAGCCACTTCAAACATTTGCACCGCACAGGTCTTATTGGCTGTAATGGCGGGAATGTATGGCGTTTACCACGGAGCAAAAGGAATAAAATACATTGCAACCAAAATTCAAAACTTGGCTTCAACCTTAAGTAAAGGTTTAAAAGATCTCGGTTTAAAACAATTTAACAGCACTTATTTTGATACGTTGCTTATAGAAGTTTCCAATGCTTCGAAGGTGAAAGAAATTTCAGAAAAAAATGAAATAAACTTTTATTATCCTACAAACAATTTAGTGGGTATTTCTATTAATGAAACAACCAATTTAGAAGATATTAATGAAATTTTAGCCATCTTGGCTGAGGCTGAGGGGAAAAAATCGGTCGTTTTAAATGCAGTTTCTGAAACTACCATTCCTTCAAAATTTGCAAGAACTTCTCCATTTATGGAAAATGAAGTTTTTGAAAATTACCATTCAGAAACCGAAATGATGCGTTTTATCAAAAGATTGGAAAGAAAAGATATTTCTTTAACACATTCTATGATTTCATTGGGTTCTTGCACGATGAAATTAAATGCCGCTTCTGAAATGTTTCCAATAAGTTCTCCAAGTTGGGGAAATATGCATCCATTTGTACCTATAGAACAAGCGCAGGGTTATCAGGAAGTCATCAAAGGATTGGAAGAAGCGCTTAATGAAATAACCGGTTTTTACGCCACTTCATTACAACCAAATTCAGGTGCACAAGGAGAATACGCTGGATTAATGGTGATTAGAGCATTCCACGAATCGAATGGTGAAGGTCACAGAAACATTTGTTTAATTCCATCATCAGCGCACGGAACAAACCCTGCATCGGCAGTAATGGCGGGCTTTAAAGTGATTGTTACCAAAACAAACGAACATGGAAATATAGATTTAGATGATATTAGAGAAAAAGCTTTGTTGCACAAAGACAATTTGGCTGCTTTAATGGTCACTTATCCTTCAACCCATGGCGTTTTCGAAAGTTCCATTAAAGAAATTACAAAGATTATCCACGAAAATGGAGGACAAGTTTATATGGATGGTGCCAATATGAACGCCCAAGTTGGATTGACAAATCCGGCTACCATTGGCGCGGATGTATGTCATTTAAATTTGCATAAAACATTCGCAATTCCTCACGGAGGTGGAGGCCCAGGTGTTGGTCCTATTTGCGTTGCAAAACATCTTGCGCCGTTTTTACCTTCAAATCCAATCATTAAAACTGGCGGTGAACAAGGAATTACAGGCGTTTCTTCGGCCCCTTGGGGTTCGGCTTTGGTTTTGCTGATTTCTTACAGCTATATAAAAATGTTAGGTTCAAACGGATTAAAACAAGCGACGATTTATGCCATTTTGAATGCCAACTACATGAAATCAAGGTTAGAGAAACATTTTAAAATTTTATATACCGGAGAAAATGGATTTTCAGCACACGAAATGATTGTTGACTTTAGAGAATATAAAAACTTTGGAGCCGATGTTACGGATATTTCAAAACGATTGATGGATTATGGATTTCACGCCCCAACACTTTCATTTCCGGTTCATGACACCTTAATGATTGAACCTACAGAAAGTGAAGGAAAACAAGAATTAGATCGTTTTTGCGATACGCTTATCAACATAAAAAGTGAAATTATGGATAATGACGGTGTTCTAATTCCTATGTTAAAAAACGCACCTCATACAGAAAGTGTCATCACGGCAAATGAATGGAATAATTCTTACACACGTGAACAGGCCGCTTTTCCACTTCCTTACATAAGAGAAAATAAATTTTGGCCATCTGTGGCAAGAGTTGATAATGCGTTGGGCGACAGAAATTTAATTTGTTCTTGTAACCCTATTGAAGATTATATGGAATCATAAGACTAAATATCTTTTAAAATTAAAAAAGTCTCGAGAAATCTCGAGACTTTTTATTTCTGATCTTGTCTATAAAAGTAATAATATTTGTAGTCCCCACAACTGTAGTATATTATTATTACTTTTCTTATCAATCAGAAAATTAACTTCAAAAATAAATTAAAGACTTTGTCGTCCCCACAACTGTAGTATCATCTTTAATTATGGTAAATATAACGGTTATACCTCAAAAATATTGCCAAAAATGATTTTTATTTATAAAACAGTTTTGAATCAATACTTTATCAAAATAAAACATTTTAATACTTCCCTCATATTGTACGAAAACATTATAGTAAAAAAAATAGTGGTTTGTTTAAATACTACAATGCAAAATGGTATTTTTGCAGTTCGACTTAAACTTATATTTTTTATAAATGAAAAAAATAACTAAAGAAACCTATATCAACTGGTATAAAGACATGCTTTTTTGGAGAAAATTCGAAGATAAATTGGCTGCACTTTATATTCAACAAAAAGTAAGAGGCTTTCTGCATTTATATAATGGACAAGAGGCTGTTTTGGCCGGCGCTTTGCATGTGATGCAAAAAAACGACAAAATGATTACGGCTTATAGAAACCACGTTCAGCCAATAGGACTGGGTGTTGATCCTAAAAGAATTATGGCGGAATTAATGGGAAAAGACACAGGAACTTCTCGTGGAATGGGTGGTTCTATGCACATTTTTTCTCCTGAACATAATTTTTTTGGCGGCCACGGAATTGTGGGCGGACAAATACCTTTAGGCGCAGGTTTGGCTTTTGCCGATAAATATTTTGGGCGCGATGGCGTAACCTTAACTTATTTTGGTGATGGAGCAGCCAGACAAGGTTCTTTGCACGAAACATTTAATATGGCCATAACATGGAAACTTCCAGTTGTTTTTATTTGTGAAAATAACGGTTATGCCATGGGAACTTCTGTAAGCAGAACTTCCAATCACGAAGATATATGGAAACTTGGTTTGGGCTATGAAATGCCTTGTGGACCAGTAGACGGAATGAATCCTGTTAAAGTAGCGGAAGCGATGGATGAAGCCATAAAGCGCGCCAGAAGAGGTGACGGACCAACGTTGCTCGACATAAAAACGTATCGTTATAGAGGTCATTCAATGAGCGATGCCCAAAAATACAGAACCAAGGAAGAAGTGGACGAGTATCGTAAAATTGATCCAATTTCTCAGGTTTTGACAGTAATCCAAGAAAAAAAATACGCAACGGAAAAAGAAATTAAAGCTTGGGATCAAGCGGTAAAAGATAAAGTGGAAGAATGTGTGAAATTTGCTGAAGAATCTCCATATCCGGACAAGCAATTATTATATGATATTGTTTACGAACAAAAAGATTATCCGTTTTTAAAACATAGATAAATGGCAGAAATTATAACAATGCCACGTTTAAGTGATACAATGACTGAAGGAGTTGTGGCACAGTGGTTAAAAAAAGTTGGCGATAAAATTTCAGAAGGCGATATTTTAGCCGAAATTGAAACCGACAAAGCAACTATGGAGTTTGAATCTTTTAATGAAGGCACGCTTTTATACATCGGTTTAAAAGATGGCGAAAGCGCTCCGGTTGATTCATTATTGGCCATTATTGGCGAAGAAGGCGAAGATATAGACGCCATTCTAAAAGAATTTAAGGCAGCTGCCCCAAGCGAAACCAAAGCTCCAGAAACAACAAAAACTTCTGAAGCAACAAAAACTCCCGAAGCGCCAGAAAAATCAGCTACAATTGCTGAACCAATTAAAGTTGCTGAAACTGCGCAAATTCCAGTTTCGGCAAATGCATCTGGAAGAGTTATTGCATCGCCTTTGGCAAAAAAAATAGCTTCAGAAAAAGGAATAAATCTGAATACTGTTTCCGGAACTGGTGAAGGCGGACGCATTGTAAAATCGGATGTTGAAAATTATGTGCCGGCAGCAGTTTCTGCCATTGCCACTGTTTCTGCACCTATTGTTTCAGGAAAAGAAAGTTTTGAAGAAACCCCTAATTCTCAAATGCGCAAAACCATTGCGCGCAGATTGGCGGAATCTAAATTTACCGCTCCTCATTACTATTTAATGTTGGAGATTAATATGGACAATGCTATCGAATCACGCAGACTTATTAATGAATTACCAGACACTAAAGTATCTTTTAATGATATGGTTGTAAAAGCAAGTGCTATGGCCTTGAAAAAACATCCTAAAGTAAATTCGCAATGGTTTGACGACAGAACGCGTATAAACCACCACGTGAATATTGGCGTTGCTGTTGCTGTTGAAGACGGATTGCTTGTACCGGTAACTCGTTTTACAGATCAAAAAAGTATGACTCAAATTGGAGCAGAAATAAAAGATATGGCCATAAGAGCTAAATCTAAAAAATTAACGCCTGCAGAAATGGAAGGAAGCACTTTTACAGTATCTAACCTTGGGATGTTTGGAATTTCTGAATTTACTTCGATTATCAATCAGCCAAATTCAGCAATTTTATCAGTAGGTGCAATTATTGAAAAACCTGTTGTTAAAAATGGACAAATTGTGGTTGGAAATACCATGAAACCATGAAAGTTACTTTGGCCTGCGACCACAGAACGGTTGATGGCGCAACAGGTTCAGCGTTTTTACAAACGTTAAAACAATTTATTGAAAATCCGGTAACCATGTTAGCCTAACATAGTTAATTATAACTTATAAAAAAACCATCACCAAAAGTGATGGTTTTTTTTGTAATTAAATTTGATTTTTTTAATCTAGAGAATACACCTGCTTCACTCTTTTACAATTAAAGGAAAAGCATCTAACGGCTCTTCAAATGCTATAAATAACACACAAGGTCCTGAATTTAAACATTTTGCTTTATGAGGTTTGTTTGACGGTCCATAAGCATAAGACCCAACTTTCATAATTTGAGCTTCTTCTCCCTCATAAGTAACTTGTAATTCCCCCGAAACAAGCACCATTCGCTCAGCTGAATGATGCCTATGATTTGGAATATCAGAATTAGCAGGAACTTTAAAGAATACATCAACATTTCTTTTTGTTGGATCACCATGCAAAACTGCAATAGAACAGCCTTCTGGCATAAATGGAGGACAAGGTCCCCATTTTAAATCTGCATCTTTATTTGTTTTTACAATTGACATTTCCTTTTCAATTTCAATATTTTCTTGAGCAAATAATGTAAATGCTACAAAAAAAATTGAAACAAATAAGGAACTTTTTAAGTTTGGATAAATAAATGAATTTTTCATTGTTTATTGATTTTAAGGTTTAATATTCTGATTTACTCTAAATAAATTTTTAGGGTCATATTTCATTTTAATTTTTGCTAAACGGTCATAATTATGCTTGTAACTTGCTTTCACGCGTTCTTGCCCTTCATCCATCATAAAATTAGAATAAGCACCACCTGAAGAATATGGATGTAAAGCTTCCCAGTAATCTTTACACCATTTGGTAATTTTATCTGCATTTTTCGGATCAGGATCAACTCCTACTATTACCCCTGCATATTTTGCATCTCGATAAGCCCATGGAGTCTCTTCTTGTCCAACTCTACTCGCCGCTCCTGTTATAGGATATAGGTGCATTTGAGAAAGAGGTGTGGGAATTTTAGAGCCAAATTTTAAATGTTGCGCTCTTACTTCCTGTCCTAATTCGTTAAAAAAGTCAGCTCTCCAATACCACTGTAAACCTGGGGGCATCAATCCATCGAAGAGTGTTTGAATAGCTGGATAAGGCATTTCACCCACATGTGCAAATAAAGGATTTAAAGCTAAAACCGGTTTAAATATTTCATCGAATTTAGATGGCTCTCCAGTATAGCACCAAACAATACCACAAAATTGCTTGTTATGTAAATGCTCTGGAAATGGAGCTCCAGGAATAACCATAGTTGCAATAAAACCGTTTAAATCATCAGGAGCATTATTTAAAAACTTATGATACCATTCCATTATTTCTTCTGTTTTTTCAATAGGCCATAATGTTGGACCTCCAATAACATTTTTTACTGGATGCGCTTGAAATTTAAAAGATGTAACAATTCCGAAGTTTCCTCCACCACCACGAATAGCCCAGAATAAATCGGTATTTTGTTTAGAATTTACAGTCACAAAACTTCCATCAGCCAAAACCATATCAGCTTCTAATAGATTGTCAATTGTAAGTCCATATTTTCTGGATAAATGTCCTACTCCACCGCCAAGGGTTAACCCTCCAACACCTGTTGAAGAAATTATTCCTGCAGGAACTGCCAATCCAAAAGGATGTGTCGCATGATCAACTTCACCCCAAAGGTTTCCTCCTCCAACCCTCACTGTATTATTTGAAGTATCTACACGAATAAATTTAATTCCTGATAAATCAATTACCAATCCATCATCACAAATTCCTAGTCCGCCACCATTATGGCCACCGCTTCTAACAGCAACCAACAAATTGTTTTCTCTCCCAAAATTTACGGAATTAATGACATCAGCCACATCCACACATTTTACAATTAATCCCGGATGCTTATTAATCATTGCATTATACACTTTGCGGGCATCGTTATAATTTGGATCTTGAGGAAAAACTAATTCTCCTCTAATTGAAGAAGCAAATGCCTCAATAGTAGATTCATTCAAGTCTTTTACAGATGTTGACATAATAATTGATTTTTTTAGTTAGTATTTTTTTATTTTATAGCAATTTCAAACTTCAATTTCAAATTTTAGACATCAACATATTTTTCCAAATCTAGAATTGAAAAATTTAAATTAAAATGTTGTCTAAAAAATTATTCTGCAAATTATTCTGCCGTTTTTGGATCAATAATTGTTGCTACCTCACTTACAGAATTAGCCGGAAATCCACCTTGTTTGGCATGTTCTCGAACCATTTCTTCATTTGGAGCAAGATAAACACAATAAATTTTATCCTTAGTGACATAGCTGTGGACCCATTGAATTTCTGAGCCCATTTTTTCTAATACACCACATGAAGTTTGTGAAATGGCTTTCAATTCTTCCGCAGTTAATTTGCCTGCATTTGGAATTTCTCGCTCAATGACGTACATGTGTTGGTTTTCCTTTAAAGTTTCTGGTTTTAACATAGCGGTAGCTGGTTTTTCATTAGTTGTACAATTAATAACTGTTAATGCGATTATGCAAATCAATAAACTTTTTAAAATCATCATAATTAGATATTTTTAGTTAATAGTTTAGCTAAGCTACTAAATATTAGTGAGATACCAAAAAGTTTTGATTTGGCATAAATAAATTATTGAGAGACAATCATCCCTTTCAATGACCAAAGAATAGCAAGCACATCTTTTTTTGTGTCTTCACTCATGGAATTTTTATCCAAAGCAACAAAAATATCGTCAATTACGTGCATATATTCCGCTGGACTAATATTCATTCCCTTATGAGCTGTTACCATATCTTTTCCATTATATATTGGTGGTCCGCCACTGCCTGCGCTAAAAAATTCTATGGTATGCTGTTTAATGACCGCCAATTTTTCAGGTTGCTCTTTGAAAGGTAAAAATCTTGCATTTACTGCAGGATTATTCATGTGTGCCTCCACAGTGTCATCAACAATCCGTGAAATGCCATCTCTGCCGCCTAAGCGATCATAAAGTGTTTTAGTCATAATATTTGATTTTTTAAGTTAGTAATTAAATATTCAATAAGATCAAATAAAGAAATTATCTATTCATCTATTTAACAACCAATTTTAGCAATATCTTAAGGAAAACAACGCTACATTTAATTCAAATAAGTACAATTTTGGGTCATTCAATAAAATTAGATTGACTAAGTTTTATGCTGTTGAATATATTTTGAAGGTAAAATACCGTATTTTTCTATAAAACATTTAGAAAAATATGCAGGGCTATTAAAACCAGATTCATAAGCAATTTCAGATATGTTACTACGTTGTTTATGAAGTAATTCTAAAGCCTTATGCAATCTAAATTCTCTAATAAAGTTATTGGGAGACATGCCTGTTAGCTTTATCAATTTTCTATAAAATTGTGATTTACTATACCCCAAACCTCTACTAAAATTATTGACGTTAAAACCAGATGCATTCCATACTTGTTCAACATAATTCATTAATTTGATTAAAAAGCTTTCTTCGGATGGCTCTAAAACTTTAATTAATTTGTTATCAATAATCAAATTTCTATTTTCACTTTCATACAATTCCTTTACCTCTTTAGAAATAACCAGTTGAGCATTCACAATATCACACATTCTTGTAGCCAATACTATTGCTTCTTCAAAAAGGTTTTTTTCATCAGACACTGGAACTCCAGCACTTAATGCAATTTTAATTTTACGATTTTTCAAATCGAATTTTGGAGTGATATATTTAAAATTTGATTGAATTTTAAGGATACAAGAAACAGCATTGCTTACCGATTTAAAAGATGCTAAATAATGATTATTATCGCTTTTAACAATACTTCCTTTAAAATGTTTTAAGGATTTTAAAACACTATTATGAAATTTTTGCGTAAATAAACTAAATTGATTTGCTTCTAATCTATTTAAATAACTACTCGTTTTTAAAACCATAATAACCCTAAAAGCTGGATCGTTTATGATGTTTAATTTAGTATTTTGAGCATTAACAGGATCTTCAATTCTTCCTAAAAAAGATTCTACTATTTTACTATCAACTTCTATTATTCTATGTGGAACCTCCCCATGAGCATGGTCATGCATTTCTTTTATAGCCTCTTTATTGGGTGCTTCAATTAAACAAAATGCGGTTTTTCTATTTTCATCAAACCAATACGTAAGTCCCCTGCATTTAAATTTATCTTGTATCTTTAAATCTGCCTGATGCAGTTGTGCTACGTTTTCCGCCGTAACAGTTTCAGAGACATCATGGCGATCCATATATATAGGCATACTCACAGTTTTAATATGCAATATAGTAATTTTGCCAATACAAATATTATAACAAATTATATATCAACACGATGCCCAATATAATAATGGCTTATATCTTGACTATAAACAAAAAAATCCCCAACTTTCGTTGAGGATTTTAAATATTTTAATGCAGCGAATTATTTTTTGAATTGCGCATATTTGGTTTTGAACTTATCAATACGTCCTGCAGTGTCAACCATTTTAGTTTTACCTGTGTAATATGGATGTGATGTTCTTGAAATCTCTAATTTTACCAAAGGGTATTCAACACCATCAACTTCAAGAGTTTCTCTAGTGTTTACTGTTGAACGAGTTAAAAACACATCTTCATTCGACATATCTTTAAATGCTACCATTCTATAATTTTCTGGGTGTATACCTTTTTTCATCGTAAACTCGTTTTAAATGTAATTTTATTTTTAAGACTGCAAATTTAACTATATTTTTGAAACTTCAAACAAATAATTTATTTTATTTACATAAAAATGCATAAAACTCCAATTTTAGTTATGTCCTACAAATCATTTTTTAGTTTTTTTATATTCATGGCCATATTCTCTTGTAAAAGTGAACATAAATTTATTATAAATGCGCCTAAAAAAATTCAAACAAACCAGGAATTGACCATTTCTGTTTCTGAAAAAAATAACAAACCAATTGATTCTGTCCAGTTTTTATTGGATGATAAAAAGGTAAAAAGCGACCAAACTTCTGCAAACCTTAAAATTAATGATTATAAACTTGGAAAGCATGTAATTACCGCCATTATTTTTCACGAAAATAAAACAACGAAAATTACAGAGATTATTTATTTTTTGGCTGATACGGCTCCAGATATTTACACCTATAAAATTGTAAACACTTATCCTCACGACAAAGGCGCATATACGCAAGGCTTGGAATTTTACAACGGATTTTTATATGAAGGAACAGGACAAAAAGGGAGTTCTTCCATTAGAAAAGTTGAGCTGAAGACCGGAAAAGTTTTACAGCAACAAGATTTAGATGCGCAATATTTTGGTGAAGGAATCACTATTTTCAACAATAAATTATACCAACTTACCTGGCAGGGCGGCATTGGTTTTGTTTACGATTTAGAAACCTTTAAACAAGAAAAAACTTTTAATTATACCAAAAGTCGGGAAGGTTGGGGATTGACCCATAACGGCGAAAAATTAATTAAAACCGACGGCACAGAAATTATTTGGTTTTTAAATCCGGAAACGCTTGTTGAGGAAAGTTATATTGAAGTGTATACCAACGAACGAAAAGTGGAAAAACTGAACGAACTGGAATATGTAAATGGTTTAATTTATGCGAATATTTGGCAACAAAATACTATTTTAATAGTGAATCCAAATACAGGAAAAGTTGAAGGTGTGGCCAATTTAAATGGCTTAAAAACCACTATTGAAAATGAACAAAAATTAGATAATTCTGATGAAGTGCTCAACGGAATCGCATTCGACAAAGAAAATAATCGTCTTTTTGTGACCGGAAAACATTGGAGTAAATTGTACGAGATTGAGTTGCTAAAGAAATAATGTTCATTTATTTATTTTTACCTTTACAAAAACAACCCGAATGCGTTATTATTTAACTTTATTTTGTGCACTAACGTTGCTGGTCTTTTCTTCGTGCAGAAAAGATTTTTCGGCGGAGTTGAGTTCGGGCAACCTTTCATTTTCAAAAGACACCGTTTATTTAGATACGGTTTTTACCAATATTGGCTCAAGCACTTACAATTTAAAAGTTTATAACAAAAGCAATAAAAATATCTCCATTCCGTCTATTTCGCTCAGCAAAGGCGAAAGTTCATTTTTCAGACTAAATGTTGACGGAATTCCTGGCAAAATTTTTGAAAATGTAGAAATTTTAGCCAAAGACAGCTTGTTTATTTTTATTGAAACCACCATCGATTACGGCCAAGTTTCCGACCCAATATATACTGATGCCATTGTTTTTGACAGTGACAATAATTTACAGGAAGTTAAATTGGTGACTTTGGTAAAAGATGCCCATTTTTTATTTCCTTCAAAAGATTCAAATGGTTTTATTGAATCAATTTCTATTGGAAAAACGACTGATGGCGAACATTTAAAAGTAAACGGATTTTTTCTCGAAGACAACACGACTTTCACCAACGAAAAACCATACGTAATTTATGGCTATTGTGCTGTTCCATCAAGCAAAACATTGACGATTGAAGCGGGCGCAAAAATTCATTTTCACGCAAATTCAGGATTGATTGTAAGCAAAAATGCCACATTAACCATTAACGGCGAATTAAATAATAAAGTTATTATTGAAGGCGACCGCCTTGAACCGCAATTCAGTGAAATTCCGGGCCAATGGGGCGCAATTTGGCTGCGCGCAGGAAGCAAAAACAACAGCATAAATAACACCATTATTAAAAATGCTTCCGCAGGAATTATTGCAGATTCAATCGGTAATAACGCTGCTCCTACTTTAATTATTAAAAATAGCCAGATTTACAACAGTTCTAATTTTGGAATTTTAGGACGAGAAACCAACATTAATGGAGAAAATTTGGTGATTAACAATAGCGGACAATCGTCTTTGGCCTGCACTGTTGGCGGGACATATAATTTTGTTCATTCCACCTTTACTAATTATTGGAACAACAGTTTTAGGCAATACCCAAGTGTTTTAATCAATAACTTTTTCACTTACAACAAAAACAACACGCAAGTTGTTGAAAAACGAGATTTGCACGCGGCAAATTTCACCAATTGCATTATTGATGGAAATAGTACTATTGAATTGGTGATTGATAAAGTTGAAGGAACTGTTTTCAATTATTCCTTTAAAAATAATCTGATTAGAGTTAAAGATTTTAGTGATCCAATCCATTATATCGACAATATTTTTAATGGAAATCCGTATTTTAAATCGCCTGAGAATAACAAATTAATCATTGGCCAAAATTCAGAAGCCATCAAAAAAGGAAGTGAGGCAGTCAGCATTTTAGTCCCAAAAGATATTTTAGGAATCACAAGAAGCATTCCTGCTGATATTGGCGCCTACCAACACATTAATTTTTAATTAAAATGAAAAATATTATCATCACAGGAACAAGTCGCGGAATTGGTTTTGAACTGGCGCAACTGTTTGCCAAAAATAATTACAATGTTTTAGCCTTGTCAAGAAATACAAAACCGTTAGAAAATCTAAATCTGAAAAATATCACCACCATTTCTGTGGATTTATCAAATGAAAATGATTTAAAAAAAGTGACGAATTTTGTAAGCAAAAACTGGAAACAGGTTGATATCCTAATCAATAATGCCGGAAAATTAATCAACAAACCTTTTGAAAATTTAACTTCAGCAGATTTTTTAGAAGTTTATAAAGTCAATGTTTTTGCCATTGCCGAACTTACGCGCTTGCTTATTCCATTTTTAGCAAAAGGAAGTCACGTGGTAAATATCAGCAGTATTGGCGGCATACAAGGAAGCATGAAATTTGCTGGATTGGCAGCTTACAGTTCTTCAAAAGGCGCCTTATTGACACTTACGGAAGTGTTGGCGGAAGAATACAAAGAACAACAAATTTCATTTAACGCACTGGCTTTGGGCGCCGTACAAACCGAAATGCTGGAAGAAGCATTTCCTGGCTACAAAGCTTCTGTTTCCGCCGAAGAAATGGCCAATTATATTTACAATTTCGCCTTAACCGGAAATAAATTTTACAATGGAAAAATTTTACAGGTTTCTTCAACAACGCCTTAATATTCTATGAAAATACTTTCAAAATACATTCCTGAAACTTCGGTTAAATTGGTTGAAGAAATACTTACAACCCATCCAATTCATATTAAAATTGTAAACAACAGAGCCACAAAACACGGCGATTTTAAAAGAAAAATAAACGGTGATTTTCAAATAACGCTAAATAACACGTTGAATCAATACCAATTTTTATTTACACTAATTCACGAATTGGCGCATTGGGTTACTTTCAAAAAGCACAAAAGAGTAAAACCGCACGGCAAGGAATGGAAACAAAATTTTCAGCATTTGATGTTGCCTTTTTTGCAGCCGTCCATTTATCCGTCGCACCTGCTTCCCTATTTGGCCAATTACCTTAAAAATCCGAAAGCGAGCACTGGAGCCGATGTTAATTTAACGCGCGCATTGAATATGTACAATGAAAAGTCGGGAAAGCGTTTTATCTTTGAAATTGAAACCGGAAGTTTTTTTAGCTTCAACAACAAAGCTTTTAAAAAAGGGGCAAAAAGAAGAACACGGTTTGAATGTGTTGAGATGGCCAGCAAAAAGGTCTATTTATTCAACCCAAATGCTGAAGTGGAAGTCCTTACTTCACATTAAAAAAAGTCATTGTCAACAAATACAAAGGATAATTCGTATTTTTGGCCTATAAATTTATTGAGATGAATAAGAATTATTATGCAGTAATTATGGCTGGTGGCGTCGGTTCCCGATTTTGGCCTATGAGCACAGCGCAATTTCCCAAACAATTTCACGATATGCTGGGAACTGGGAGCACTTTAATCCAAAAAACTGTCGGCCGATTTGAAAAAATAATTCCTTCAGAAAATATTTTAATCGCCACCAACAAAAAATACGAAAAATTGGTTTTTGAGCAGCTGCCAAGAATTACACCGAAACAATTGCTGTTAGAACCTGCAATGCGAAATACAGCTCCTTGTATTTTATACAGTGCTTTTAAAATTTACAATGAAAACCCGGAAGGAATTCTAATTATTGCTCCGTCAGATCATTGGATTGAAGATGAACATGAATTTTTAAATAATGTTCAAACTGCTTTTAATTTTTGTGCAGAAAATGATGCGCTGTTAACGCTTGGCATTAAACCATCAGAGCCAAATACCGGTTACGGATATATTAAGTTTAGTGCTTCAGAAAATGCCATAAAAAAAGTAACTGATTTTACAGAAAAACCAGACCTGGAAACTGCAGAACAATTTTTGAAAAGTGGCGATTACCTATGGAATGCCGGTATTTTTGTTTGGAGCGCAAAAAGCATTTTAAAAGCTTTTGAAACCCATTTGCCAGAAATGTATGCACTGTTTTCAAAAGGAGAAAATTTATACAACACTGCTTTAGAAACACAGTTTATTGAAACAAATTATGCGTTTTCGAAAAATATCTCCATCGACTTTGGGATTATGGAAAAAGCAGAGAATGTATGTTTATATATTGCCTGTTGAATTTGGCTGGAATGATCTTGGAACCTGGGGTTCTCTTTATAACAAACTTACCAAAGACGAAGACCAAAATGCAACTTTGGGAGGAAATGTAATTTATAGAGATTCCAAAAACAATATCGTTAGAACACAGTCTGGAAAACGTGTTGTTATCCAAGGTTTAAATGACTTTATTGTAATTGAAAAAGATGACGTAATTCTTATTTGCCCTAAAAATAAAGAACAGGAAATAAAACAAATCACTTCAGTAGTAAAAAACGAATTTGGAGTAGATTTTGTTTAAAAAATTTATTTATGGAAGACACAAAGGACATTAAGCCATCTGAAAAGAAAAAATTAAAAGAAGCTTGGGAAACCATAAAACAATTTTTATTTGAATTGCTGGATATTAATCAAGATACCGACAAGCAAGCCACCATTGACGACATAAAAGAAAATATTTCCATGCAGGGCCATACTGCTTGGATTCTAATTTTTTCCATTTTAATAGCATCAATAGGCTTAAATATCAGCTCTCCTGCCGTTGTTATTGGCGCCATGCTTATTTCACCTTTATTGGGTCCAATTTTAGGGGTCGGATTGTCCATCGGTACCAATGATATTGACACTTTAAAACGCTCACTCATAAATTTGGGAGTGATGGTTGTCCTGAGTTTGGCAACTTCATTTTTGTTTTTTTTAATTCCACTTTTCAGAAACGAAACTCCTGAACTTTTGGCAAGAACATCACCAGATGTTCGCGATGTTTTTATAGCTATTGCAGGTGGTTTGGCTCTAATTATTG